>NZ_JCBANA010000053.1:0-48611 GCF_059760725.1 Achromobacter sp. 1014246743 | reverse complement strand
GGGCAGGGCCACGCGGCCCTGCCCCGCAGCCCTTCCCGAGAACCATGGTTATGGAAATCGACCACCAGAAAACCCAGCAGTTGGCGGAAAAGTACGATTCGGAAATCCGCTTTCGGCCGCTGGACAAGACCGCCACGTGGATCGTGTCGGGCCTGCTCGTCACGCTGTCCCTGTTCCACTACTACACCGCCGGCTTCGGCCTGCTGCGCGAAGCCACGCACCGCGGCGTGCACCTGGCCTTCGTGCTGAGCCTGATTTTCCTGGTGTTCGGGTTTTCCAAGGCGCACTACCAGCGCGAGCCCCGTTCCACCTGGTTCGCGCCGGGCGGCATTCCGCTGTATGACTGGGTCATTGCGGTGGCGCTGGCGCTGTCGGTGCTGTACATCCCATACATCTTCGAAGACCTGGCCTTTCGGGTGGGCAATCCGCTGCCCATCGATGTGTTGATGGGGTCGATCCTGTTGATCGGGCTGCTGGAAGCCACGCGCCGCGCGATGGGCTGGCCGCTGCCCATCATCGCGCTGGTGTTCATGGCCTATGCGATGTTCGGGCCGTATTTTCCGGGGCTGTTGCAGCACGCGGGCAACACCTGGCCCCAGATCGTCAACCATATGTACCTGACCAGCCAGGGCGTGTACGGCGTGGCGGTGGGCGTGGTGGCGACCTACGTCTTTCACTTCGTGCTGTTCGGCGTGCTGGCCACGCGCATCGGGCTGGGCCAGCTGTTCCTGGACGTGGCCTCGACCATTGCGGGGCGTTATGCCGGCGGCCCGGCCAAGGTGTCGGTGTTTGGCTCGGCCATGTTCGGCATGCTGTCGGGCTCGTCGGTGGCCAACGCGGTGACCGTGGGCTCGCTGACGATTCCGGCGATGATCCGCATCGGCTATCCGCGGCATTTCGCGGCGGGGGTCGAGGCGGCCAGCAGCACGGGCGGGCAGATCACGCCGCCCATCATGGGCGCGGCCGCTTTCCTGATGATCGAATTCCTGGGCATTCCGTATCAGCAGATCGCGATTGCGGGCATCTTCCCGGCGTTTCTGTACTTCTTCGGCATGTTCATGCAGGTGCACTTCGAGGCCAAGCGCGAAGGCCTGCGCGGGCTGACCGAAGCGGAAATGCCCAAGCTCAAGCAATCGTTCAAGATGCGCTGGCCCACGCTGATTCCGCTGTTCCTGCTGATCGGGGTGCTGGCCAGCGGCCGCACGCCGTACCTGGCGGCGTTTGCCGGCATCACGGGCTGCATCGTGGTGGGGCTGCTCAATCCGTTCCAGCGGCTGCGCCTGCGCGACCTGTACGAGGCCTTCGAGACCGGTGCGAAATACGCGCTGGCGGTAGGCGCCGCGGCGGGCACGGTGGGCATCGTGATCGGCGTGGTGACGCTGACCGGCGTGGGCTTCAAGATCTCGTACATCGTGATCGCGGCCTCGCAGGCGCTGGCCGGCGGTGCGGCGATGTTCATTCCCGATGCGCTGGCCGACATGCAGTCGCTGACGCTGATCGCCGCGCTGATCATGACGGGCGTGGTGTGCATCCTGATGGGTTGCGGCGTGCCCACCACGGCCAATTACCTGATCATGGTGGCGGTGGCCGCGCCCACGCTGGTGCAACTGGGCGTGCAGCCGATTGCGGCGCACTTCTTCGTGTTCTATTTCGGCATCCTGGCCGACATCACGCCCCCCGTGGCGCTGGCGGCCTACGCGGCGGCGGGCATGGCGGGCAGCGATCCGTTCAAGACCGGCAACACCGCGTTCAGGCTGGGCATCACCAAACTGATCGTGCCGTTCGTGTTCGTGTTTTCGCCATCGCTGCTGATTTCAGTGCAGGGCTTCACCTGGTACGACTTCTTCGTGACGCTGTTCGGCTGCATGATCGGCCTGGTGCTGCTGTCGGCGGCGTTTTCGCGCTACATGCTGGTGGGCATGAAAAGCTGGGAACGCTGGCTGTGCACGGTGGGCGCGCTCTTGACCATCATTCCGGGCCTGACGAGCGGCCTGGTCGGCCTGGCCATCTGCATTCCGGTGTTCATCCGCCAGTTGGCGCAGCTCAAGCTGCAGGGCGCTCCCAAGACGGCCGAAGGGGTGGGGCCGTAAGGGGTGACGCAAGCGACGCGGACGTTAAAAAGGGGCAGACCCTTAAAGGCTGCCCCTGGCGTAGGGGAATCGCTTATTTTGTCAGCATCGGGGCGCAGAATGTGTGACTGTAGCGGGCCGGCGACGGCCCGCGCCATTCCGCCTTTTCGCCGGTTGCCCGGGCAAATAAATCAGCGTAAAGTAAAATTCATGTTTGCTGGTCTGCCGATATGCGGGCCGACTGTGCAAACAGGCACAAAACTGCGCCATATGTTCGATATCCTGGTTTATCTGTACGAGAATTACTACACGCCGCAAGCCTGTCCCGCCGCTGACGTGCTGGCCAAACGGCTGGCCGCTGCCGGGTTCGAGCACGAAGACATCGACGACGCGCTTGGGTGGCTTTACGGCTTGGCCGAAACCACCGAACGTTGCGTCGATCTCGCCACGGCGCCCACCACCGGCACCCGGATCTACACCGATAACGAATACCAGCAGCTGGGTTCCGAATCCATCGGCTTCATCGCCTTCCTGGAATCGGCCGGCGTGCTGCCCGCGCCGCTGCGCGAGATCGTCATCGACCGGGGCCTGGCTTCGCCGGAATCGCCGGTGCCGCTGTCCAAGATCAAGATCATCGCCCTCATGGTTCTCTGGAGCCAGGAAGCCGAGATCGACAATCTGGTCCTGGAAGAGCTGCTCGACGAAGACGGCGTGCGCCTGCTGCACTGAACGGCAGGCGCCGCCCCGCGGCGGGTTCTGTTTTCCGACGGCGCCGCGTGCCTTTGCGCGCGGCGCCTTCACGTCTGCTGCCGGGGCTGGCGTGACCCGTAACGTCCGCCGTCCCGCGCGCCATCATGTCGTCTCAACCCCGTTGATCCCCACCGCCGCACCGTGACCTACATCGGCCGCTTCGCCCCCAGCCCCAGCGGCCCGCTGCACGCGGGATCGCTGGTGGCCGCCCTGGCCAGTTGGCTGGACGCCCGCGCCCACGAGGGCCGCTGGCTCTTGCGCATCGAAGACGTGGACACGCCGCGCACGGTGCCAGGCGCGGACGAATGCATCATGCAGCAACTGCGGGCGCTGAGCCTGCATTGGGACGGCGACGTCATCTGGCAATCGCAGCGCGGCGACGCCTACCAGGCGGCCTTCGAGGCGCTGGCGGCCCGCGGCCTGGTCTACGGCTGCGGCTGCACCCGCCGCGAAATCGCCGATTCCGCCCTGCGCGGCCAGGCCGCCCCCGGTGCGGACGGCGAACGCCCGTATCCCGGCACCTGCCGCCACGGCTTGCCGCCCGGCCGCCAGGCCCGCGCCTGGCGCCTGGTGATGCCGGACGGGCAGGAACGCTTTGAAGACCGCTGGCTGGGCCCGCAAGCGCAGGATGTGGCCCAGGCGGTGGGCGACATTGCCCTGAAACGCGCGGACGGCCTGTGGGCCTATCAGCTGGCGGTGGTGGTGGACGATGGCTTTCAGGGCGTGACCGACGTGGTGCGCGGCGCGGATCTGCTCAGTTCCACGGCACGCCAGCGCGTGCTGGGCCGGCTGCTGGGGCTGCCCCCGGTGCGCTACCTGCACGT
This sequence comes from Achromobacter sp. 1014246743, assembly GCF_059760725.1. NCBI lineage: Bacteria > Pseudomonadati > Pseudomonadota > Betaproteobacteria > Burkholderiales > Alcaligenaceae > Achromobacter > Achromobacter sp. 1014246743. The sequence continues at coordinate 44,968 of NZ_JCBANA010000053.1, read as the reverse complement.
GCCGCTGATCCTGGACCCCGCCAGCGGCCTGAAACTGTCCAAGCAGAACGGCGCCCCGCCCATCGACATCGACGCGCCCCTGGCGGCGCTGCAGGCCGCCTGGCGTGCCTTGGGGTTTGCGCCCCTGGTGGCTGACAATGTGGCGGCCTTTTTGCGCGCGGCCACGGCCGGCTGGGCGGCGCGCTTTCCCTGACCCGCGCCGCAACCGCCCGACGCATGTCGGGCGGCTGGGTCGCGGTCACAGCGGCTGCAGGTCTTCTCCCAGCATCCGCACCAGCAGCGCTTCACCGTTTTCCGCCACGCGCAGTTCGCCGAACCTGGCGACCTGGTAGCGTTCGGCCTGGCCTTCGGGGAAGAAGTAGGCGTTGGTGACGATGCGTACGCCGTTGTCGCGCAAGCGGTAACGCAGCGGCACTTCGTTGTTGGCGTGCGGGCTCGCGTCGGGCTGGATGCGCACGGCCTGCGACACGCCGCGCGCATCGGCAGTCAGCATCACGTAGCCGTCGGGCTCGACGCCCATGACCGAATCGTCGTCCTTGCGCTCGCCGCCCAGACGCAGCCGGGTGACCTCGCGGCCGGCGGCGAAATTGAGCGCCATGTAGTCGCCCTGCATCAGGGAGCGGGGGTCGACCGGGGCCAGCTCCAGGATCACGACCTTGCCGGTGGCCAGCAGCTTTTCACGCTGCCAGATGCCGCCGTTGGCCACCACCAGCACCAGGGCCAGGCCCCCCAGGATGGCCAGCGTGCGCCAGCGCAGGGCGCCGGACACGGGCGGCAGGGGCGCGCGGTGAGACGGCGCCTGGGTACGCATCAGGCGCGGCACCAGCCACACCAGGCCGCGCAGCACGAACAGCAGCACCGCCGCGCCGCCCAGCCACAGGGCCTTTTGCAAGAGCGGCACGTCCAGCTGGTAATAGTAGATACCCAGGTAGGCCAGCAGGCTCAGCACCCCGAACAGCGCCACCCGCGGCTGGTTCAGGCCAAAACCCAGCAACAGCCAGGCCAGCGCAAAACCCACGCCCGGGCTGGGCAGCCAGAACAGCGCCAGCAGCAGCAGGGCGATGGGCACGCCAACGGTCACACCGGCCGTGAGCACACGGCGGCGCGGCCACAGCACCGCAAGGGCCGCGGCCGCGGGCAGCAGCGCGCCCGCGCACACCAGCACCGCGGTCGGCGCATTGACCTGCCACATGGCCGGCAGCTGCAGCACCGACAGGCCACTGGCCAGCCAGACCATCCCTTGCACCGACAGCAGAAAGGCCCAGGCCAGCGGTTGCAGCGCGTGGCTGCGCTTGCCGCCCAGGCGATGGCTGACGGTCAGGAGCACCGCCGTGGCCCAGGCGCCGGTCACCGCGATGGGCAGCCAGACGAAGGCGGCATGCGCCATGTCGAAGTCCAGCAGGGCGTCCAGCATGTCGCGGCGTATCAGTTCAGGCGCCAGACCGCGCCAGATCAGGCCGGCGCCGGCCATGGCGATGAGCAGGCCGCTGAGAAAGCGCAGGATCACGTCCGGGCCCAGCACGTAGACAGCGGTGGCCAGCAGCATCACGAACAGGCACGCATTGACGAACGAGGCCGAGCTGGACATGCCGTAGATGATGAGGATCTGCCCGGCAAAGGCCATGGCCGTGCCGCACTGGCGCCAGAACGGCCCGGCGTCGCTGCGCAGCACCGCCACGCCGGCCGCGCACAGCACCAGCCCGGCGATCAGTGCGCCTTCCTCTGAGTTGATGATGCCGGAGAACGCCACGAACACCAGCAACAGCAGCGTCGCCAGCCAGGCGCTCAGGCCCAGCAGACACTGCACATACCAGGCCGGTTCGGTATGCGGCACGGCGGGCGGGGTCACCTGGGCGACGGGTTCGCCCGCCTCGGCGGGGTCGACCGCGTTACCGGCCGAGGCGGCGGCAGGCTCGGCGTCCGCGGGCGCCACGGCAGCTTGTGGCGACTGGGCGGCCAGGCCGCGCAGCCAGCGGGCCGCCAAGACGGCTTCGGCGATCAGCAGCGCCGCCAGGGGCAGGGCCGCCCAGACGCCGGGTTCCAGGCGCATCAGCCATTCGCCCACGATCGGCAGTGTCACGCAGATGACGCCGGCGGCCAGCATGGCCAGGATGACCAGGTCGCGCCGACCGCGCTGATAGTAGAAGCCCAGGCCCAGCGTGACGGCGAGCCAGGCGATGCCGTTGGTGGTGTTGGAACCGCCGAAGATGAAATCGCCGACCATCCGCGCCGAGACCAGCACGCCGATCACCACCGCGGCCAGGACCCGCGGCCCGACGAGCGTGCTGGCGCGCCAGCGGCGGGCGGCGATTTCCCAGCCCAGCAGCATGAGCAGGTTCAACCCCGCGATGAACAGGCTGATCGGGCCCGGCCCGCCCAGGATCAGCCACCCGTTGAAGGCGCGTTCGCCCAGCCACAGGACCAGCGCCACGTTCATGACCAGCGCCCACAGCAGCCAGACGGCCTGACTGGCCGCCGCCAGCGCCCAGGGCAACAGCAGGACCGCCCACCAGGCGAACAGTTCCCAGGTATCGGCGCCAGTCTGGTAAGTTTGGCCTAATAACGCGAGCAGGGCGCCGAGCAGCATGCCGGCCAAGGCCAGCAGCGCGCCGGGAATGCTGCGGCGCACGCCCGGCTTGCCGCGCAGACGCAGTCCGGCCCAGGCCGCACCCAGCGCGCTGACGGCCAAAAGGCCCTGCACGCCAGCAAAGCGCTGCACTTTTGTCATGTCTTGCCAGTTGGCCGCGACCCAGCAAACCGCCGCGCTGCCAAGCAGCAAAACGCCTAGCCACAGCGTGCTTCGCGCCAGGAATTGACGCCAAGCGTGCAGTTCGGATCCCGCTTGTCTTTCAGTGCCGACTTGCATCTGGCGAATCTCCGATCTTATTATCCGCGCTACTAAGGCGGGACTACCGCCACTGGATACACATGAATAAAACGCTGATTATTGCCGAGAAGCCCTCGGTGGCCCTTGATATATCACGCGCCTTGGGAGGCTTTGCGCGCGAGGGCGACTATTTTGAAAGCGAACGTTACGTACTCGCGTCCAGCATAGGCCATTTGCTGAGCCTGGTCGCGCCCAACGATCCGGTCAAGGGAAAGTGGAGCTTCACGCACCTGCCCGTGATTCCGCCTGAATTCGAATTGGGTCCGACCGACAAGAAATCGGCCGAACGCCTGAAGCTGCTGGTTCGCCTGGCCAAGCGCAAGGACGTGGATGCGATCATCAACGCCTGTGACGCGGGACGCGAAGGCGAACTGATCTTCCGCTACATCATTCAGTACGCCGGCGTGAACAAGCCGATCCAGCGTCTGTGGCTGCAATCGATGACGCAAGCCGCCATCCGCGAGGCCTTTGCCAACCTGCGCGACGACAGCCAGCTCAAGCCGCTGGAAGCCGCCGCACGTTCGCGTGCCGAGGCCGACTGGCTGGTGGGCATCAACGGCACGCGCGCCATGACCGCCTTCAACAGCAAGGACGGGGGCTTTTTCAAGACGCCGGTGGGCCGGGTGCAGACCCCCACGCTGGCGATCGTGGCCGAACGCGAAGAGCGCATCCGCCGCTTCGTGCCGCGCGACTACTGGGAAGTGCGCGCCACCTTCGTGGCGGCCGCCGGCCTGTACGAAGGCCGCTGGATCGACCCGGATTTCAAGAAAGACGACCGCGACCCTGAAAAGCGCGAATCGCGCCTGTGGTCGCAGGCCGCCGCCCAGAGCGTGGTGGCCGCCTGCCGCGACCAGCCAGGCAGCGTCACCGAAGAATCCAAGCCGTCGACCCAGATGTCGCCGGCCCTGTACGACCTGACGTCGCTGCAGCGCGAGGCCAACGGCCGCTTCGGCTTTTCGGCCAAGACCACGCTGGCGCTGGCCCAGACCCTGTACGAACGCCACAAGGCGCTGACCTACCCGCGTACCGATTCGCGCTACCTGCCCGAGGACTACATCTCCACGGTGCAGGAAACCATGCGGGCGCTGGCCAAGGGCGGCTCGAACGCCGTGGGCGGCCTGTCGCGCCACGCCGAGACGGTGGTCAGCCAGCACTGGGTCAAGCCGAACCGCCGCATCTTCGACAACAAGAAGGTGTCGGATCACTTTGCCATCATCCCCACGCTGCAGATCCCGCACGACCTGAGCGAAGCCGAGGCCAAGCTGTACGACCTGGTGCTCAAGCGCTTTCTGGCGGTGTTCTTCCCCGCGGCCGAATACCGCGTCACCACCCGCCTGACCGAAGTGCAGGGCCACCGCTTCCGCACGGACGGCAAGGTGCTGGTCAACCCGGGTTGGCTGGCCGTCTACGGCAAGGAAGCCCAGGGCGAGGATGCCAACCTGGTGCCGGTGGGCGACGGCGAGACCGTGCGCACCGAAGACGTCGAAGCCGTGGGCCTGACCACCAAGCCGCCGGCGCGCTTCAACGAAGGCACGCTGCTGTCGGCCATGGAAGGGGCCGGCAAGCTGGTGGACGACGAGGAACTGCGCGAGGCCATGTCCGAGCGCGGCCTGGGTACGCCGGCCACGCGCGCCGCCATCATCGAAGGCCTGCTCAACGAGGTCTACCTGCGCCGCGAAGGCCGCGACTTGGTGCCCACCGCCAAGGCGCGCCAGCTGATGACGCTGCTGTCGGGCCTGGACGTGTCGGAACTGACCTCGCCCGAACTGACTGGCGAATGGGAACACAAGCTCAAGCAGATCGAGCAGGGCGCGCTGGACCGCCAGGCCTTCATGCGCGAGATCGCCCAGATGACCCAGGTGATCGTCAAGCGCGCCAAGGAATACGAGCGCGACACGGTGCCCGGCGACTACGCCACGCTGCAGACGCCGTGCCCCAAGTGCGGCAACGTGGTCAAGGAAAACTACCGCCGTTACGCCTGCACCAACTGCGACTTCTCGATCGGCAAGCACCCGGGCGGACGCACGTTTGAGATTCCGGAAGTCGAGGAATTGCTGGCCAAGCGCGAAATCGGTCCGCTGCAAGGCTTCATCAGCAAGATGGGCCGGCCGTTCGCCGCCATCCTGCGCATCAGCGATGAATTCAAGCTGGAATTCGACTTCGGCCAGAACGACGAAGACGACAACGAAGCGGTGGACTTCTCGGGCCACACGCCGGTGGGCAACTGCCCCAAGTGCCAGTCGCGGGTGTTCGAGCACGGCATGAGCTATGTCTGCGAGAAATCGGTCGGCCCTGAAAAAAGCTGCGACTTCCGGTCGGGCAAGGTCATCCTGCAGCAGGAAATCTCGCGCGAGCAGATGGAAAAGCTGCTGACCGACGGCCGCACCGACCTGCTCGACGGCTTCGTGTCCAGCCGCACCAACCGCAAGTTCAAGGCTTTCCTGGTGCGCCAGCCCGACGGCAAGATCGGCTTCGAGTTCGAACCGCGTCCGGAGAAACCCGGCCGTGGCCGAGCGCCGGCCAAGACGGCGACGAAGACGGCCACCAAGACAGCGACCAAGACCGCCGCGAAGAAGGCCCCGGCCAAGAAGGCGGCCGTGAAAAAGGCCGCAACCAAGACCGCGACCAAGACGGCCGCCAAGACCGCCGTCAAGAAAGCGGTGAAGAAGGCCGCCCCCAAGAAGACGGCGGCCTAGGCCCCGACGCACTGCACGCTTGACGCGTGCGGCGCTTTGCAAACGCCCGGGCGACCGGGCGTTTTCCATTGTTGGACCGGAACCGCTGCGGTATTGTTTCGCCAAACAGCTGCAACCCAATCAACGCCGAGGATGACATGCGCAATCGCCCTGACTTCACCACCCGCCGCCGTGTGCTGGCCGCTGCCGGCGCGCTTGCCGGCGTCAGCCTGCTCGATGGCCGCGTGGCCTTTGCCCAGCCCAAGCTGGGCCGCGTCGTCTATGGCCAGGGCAGCATCGACCCGTTCTTTGCCGCGGGCTACGTGGCGCTAAAGAAGGGCTACTTCGGCGATGCCGGCCTGGAAGTCGAGTACCTGAATTCGCAGAGCGGCCCGCGCACCAACCAGTTGCTGGCCGCCGGCCAGATCGCGTTCGGCGCCACCGCCGCCACGGCCGCGCCCGCGCTGACGCTGGCCGGCAAGCCCGCCACGCTCGTGTTCGGCTTTGACCGCAAGCTCACCTATGCCAACGTCATCGTGCGCCGCGAAGACTTCGACAGCGGCAAGATCAAGTCGTTGAAAGACCTGGCCGGCAAGCGCGTGGGCGCGACCCAGCCGCAGTCCAGCACCTGGCTGATGGCGCTGTACCTGATGCAGAAGGCCGGCGTGGCCGACAAGGTCGACATCCGTCCCCTGGGCGACCTGGCCACCATGCTGGGCGCCCTGAAGACCGGGTCGGTGTCGGCCAGCATGGCCACCATGTCGATGATGGAACAGGCCCGCCAGGAAGGCTGGGGCGTGCCCATCTTCGATGCCACCACGGAAAGCTCGTGGAACGAATTCATGGGTGGCGACGTACCCGGCATTGCCGCGCTGACGCTGCAGGACACCATCCAGAAGCGCCCGGAAACCGTGCAGGCCTTCGTGACCGCGCTGGTCAAAGCGCAGGACTTCATCTCGGGCAACAGCGCCGCCGCGGTGGCCGACGCCATCTACGACGACTACCTGAGCGCGTTTCCGCGCGCCGCCATCGAGAAGACGCTGGGCGTGTACCAGGAGACGGTGTTTCTCAAGGACAACCTGATCACCCAGGACGCCTATGACCGCATGACGGCCATCATGGGCGACGGCCGCCAATTCTCGAACGACGAAATCAAGACCGTGCCCTACGCCAAGTGCGTCGACATGCGCTTCGTGCGCAAGGCGCGGGGGCTTTGATGATTGCGCTGGACAGGGTCGGCAAGGCCTACCAGTCGCGCCAGGGCACGACCCACGCGGTGGGCGAGGTCAGCCTGGACATCGCGGCGGGCGAGTTCGTGTCCATCGTCGGCCCGTCCGGCTGCGGCAAGAGCACGCTGCTCAACATGATTGCCGGCTTTCTGCCGCCCACCACCGGCCAGATCCGGGTCGACGGCCGCGTGGTCGACGGCCAGGTGCCGCCGGCGCTGGGCTACATCTTCCAGAAAGACACGCTGCTGCCGTGGTTCAGCGTGAAAAAGAACGTGGCCCTGGGGCTGAAGTTCCAGGGCGTGCCGCCGGCCCGCATCGCCAGCCGCGTGGCCGAACTGCTTGAGCTGGGCCACCTGACGGCCTTTGCCGACGCCTTTCCGCACCAGCTGTCGGGCGGCATGCGGCGCCGCGTGGCGCTGCTGATGAGCCTGGCGGTGGAACCGCGCATCCTGCTGCTGGACGAGCCCTTTGGCGCCCTGGATACGCACACCAAGACCCACCTGCACCGCGAGCTGATGGAAATCTGGCGCAAGCTGGGCCAGACCGTGGTGCTGGTCACGCACGACCTGGACGAAGCCATTTTGCTGTCGGACCGGGTGGTGGTGCTGTCCGGCCCGCCCAGCCGCGTGCTGCTGGACGAGCGCATCCGCATTCCGCATCCGCGCGACGTCTTCACCGTGCGCGAAACGCCGCAGTTCGTCACTCACGTGCAAAGCCTCTGGAGCGTGCTGGGCCAGCAGTTCCGCGCCGCCGCCTAGGTCTTTTATGAACGCTACCCCTATCGCCGATTCCCTGCAGGACCAGCTGCGGCTGGACCGCCGCGCCAGCGCCGCGCGGCGCGTGCGCATCACGCTGTGGCAGGTGCTGATTCTTGCCGTCATCCTCGGGTCGTGGGAAACGCTGACGCGTATTCCCTGGTTCACGCAGAACACCCTGTTCGACCCGTTCTTCATCAGCCAGCCATCGCGCGTGGCCGTGCGGCTCTGGGAATGGCTGCAACCCGGCCCGCGCTCGGTCTGGCCGCACCTGTGGCTGACGCTGCAGGCCACGCTGGTGGGGCTGGTGGTGGGCGTGGGCAGCGGCTTCATCGTCGGCATGACGCTCAGCCGCAGCCGCTTTCTGGCGGATGTCTTCAACCCCTTCATCGTGGCGTTCAACTCGATGCCGCGCATTGCCTTCGTACCGCTGATCACCATGTTCTTCGGCCTGGGCCTGGCGTCCAAGGTGGTGACGTCGTGGTTCGTGGTGTTCTTCCTGGTGTTCTTCAACACCTACAAGGGCGGACGCAGCGTCGAACGCGAGCTGGTCGACTTCTGCCGCACGCTGGGCGGATCGCCGCGCCAGATCCTGTGGCGCGTGCGCATTCCCACCGCGGCCGCCTGGACCTTCGCGGCGCTGCCCAACGCCATCAGCTTCGCGCTCATCGGCGTGGTGCTGGCCGAATTCGTCGGCTCGACCACCGGCATGGGCTATTTGATGATCACCGCGCTGGCGACCCTGAACGCCACCGACATGTTCGCGGCCGTCACGCTGCTGTCCATCGTCGGCATCGCGCTGGTGTATTGCGTAACCTGGCTGGAACGGCGGCTGCTGCACTGGGCGCCGGAGTTCCGCGAATGAACGGAGCCGCCCCCATGACGACTGCCTTGCCCTACCTGAAACAATTCGACCTGAGCGGCCAGGTCGCGCTGGTGACCGGTTCAGCCCGCGGACTGGGCCTGTGCATCGCCCGCGCGCTGGCCGGCAGCGGCGCACGCGTGCTGATCAACGGCCGCAATGCCCAGGCGGTGGACGCCACCGTGGCCGGGCTGCGCGCCGACGGCCTGGATGCCCACCCGCTGGTGTTCGACGTCAGCAACGACGCGGCCATGGCGCAGGCGTTCGAACGCATCGACCGCGAGCACGGCCGCCTGGACATCCTGGTGAACAACGTGGGCGCGCGCAACCGCAAGACGCTGGCCGACACCAGCGCCGCCGAGATCCGCGAATTGATCGACACCGACCTGGTGGCCGGCATCCTGCTGGCCAAGCTGGCCGCCGAACGCATGGTGCGCCAGGGCAGCGGTCGCCTGATCGCCATCACCTCGGTCGTAGGGGAACTGGCCCGGGCCGGCGACGCCGTCTATCCGGCGGCCAAGCAGGGCCTGACAGGCCTGGTGCGGGCGCTGGCGGCGGAATTCGGCGGCCGCGGCATCACCAGCAACGCCATCGCGCCGGGCACCTTCGCCACCGAAACCAATGCCGCCATGGTGGCCGACCCCGATTTCGGCCCCCGCGTCGCGGCGCGCAACCCCACCGGCCGCTGGGGCGAACCTGAAGAAATCGCCGGGGCGGCAGTCTTCCTGGCCTCAAAGGCCGCGTCGTACGTCAACGGCCATGTGCTAGTCGTGGACGGCGGCTTGTCGATACAGTTCTAGCGCCTCAGTCCAAGTATCGCTTCCCGCCAACGCTAGAGCCAAAGCCAAGCGTCGCCCGCCGCGAATGGTGTTTAACTTCTCACGCTAGAAAAGTCGCCCGGCCGCCCGAAGGCCGGGCGGCCCCCTCGGGGGGCAGCAAGCGCGCGAAGCGCGTGCGGCGTGGGGGTCAACCCTCCTCTTGGTACCAGACGCCTTCGGCCAGCATCATCTTCTGGTGGCCGTGGCCGGCGGGCATCATGGGGAAGCAGTTTTCCTGGGCAGTGACCGCCACGTCCAGGAAGTAGGGGCCATCATGCGCCAGGCATTGCGCCAACGCAGCGTCCAGTTGCGCCGGGTCGTCCACCCGGGCCGCGCCCCAGCCAAAGGCACGCGCCAGCGCCACGAAATCGGGCAGCGACGCGTTGTAGCTGTGGCTGTAGCGGCCGCCGTGGATCAGTTCCTGCCACTGGCGCACCATGCCCATATAGCCGTTGTTGCACAGCACGACCTTCACGGGCGCCTGGTGCTGCATGGCCGTGGACAGTTCCTGGATGTTCATCAGCACCGAGGCGTCGCCGCTGACGCACACCACCGTCTTGTCGGGATGCGCGATCTGCGCGCCGATCGCGGCCGGCACGCCGTAGCCCATGGTGCCCGCGCCGCCGGACGTGAGCCAGCGGTTGGGCTTATCAAAGCGCAGGTACTGGGCCGCCCACATCTGGTGCTGGCCGACGTCGGTGGACACGATCGCATCGCGCTCCGCCAGCGCCGAATTCAAGCGCGACATCAGGTGCTGTGGCAGGATCGCGTCGGCGGCCGGCGTATAACCCAGGCAGTCCTGGGCGCGCCAGGTCTGCACCCGCGCCCACCAGGGCGCCAGCCGGGCCGGATCCAGCGGTGTGTCGCCCAGTTCGGCGTGCAGCGCGCGCACCAGCGGCAGGCAATCGCCCACCAGCGCCACGTCCACCCGCACCACCTTGTTGATGGATGCCGGATCGATGTCGATGTGGATCTTGCGCGCATGCGGGCAGAATTCGGACAGCTTGCCCGTGATGCGGTCGTCGAAGCGGGCGCCGATGCACACCACCAGATCGGAATTGTGCATGGCCAGGTTGGCTTCCACCGTGCCGTGCATGCCCAGCATACCGACAAACTGCGGATCGGACGCCGGAAACGCCCCCAGGCCCATCAGCGTCAGCGTGCAGGGCGCACCGCTGGCGCGCACCAGCTCGGTGAACGCCGCGCAGGCCTCGGGGCCGGCATTCACCAGGCCGCCGCCGCCATAGAAGATCGGCCGCTTGGCCTGGGCGATCAACGCGGCCGCGCGGCGCACGGCCGATTGCGGCAGCTTGGCCGCCAGCTTGCCCGCCTGGCGCCGGGCGCGCAGCGCGGCCAGCTTCTGCTGCGACGGCGCATACGCGTCGTCGTCGGCATCGCGCGGCACGGCCAACTGCACGTCTTTAGGAAAATCCAGCAGCACCGGACCGGGCCGGCCCTGGCGCGTCAGTTCGAACGCGCGGGCGGTAACGGCCGCCACGTCGTCCACCGCGCGCACCTGCGTATTCCATTTGGTGACTGACCGCGAGATGCCGATGGCGTCGCATTCCTGGAAGGCGTCGGTGCCGATGGCCGCCGTGGTGACCTGGCCGCTGATGCACAGCACCGGGATCGAATCGCACATGGCATCCAGCAAGCCGGACGTGGTGTTGGCCATGCCAGGGCCGGATGTCACGAACACCACCCCGGTACGGCCGGTGCTGCGGGCGTAGCCCTCGGCGGCATGCACGGCTGCCTGCTCGTGGCGCACCAGCACGTGGCGCAGGCGCGGCTCGGCGTACAGGGCGTCGTACAGCGGCAGCACGGCCCCGCCCGGATAACCGAAGACGGTATCCACCCCGTGCGCAATCAGCGTATCGAGCAGAATCTTGGCCCCGTTGGCAGGGGGCAGTTCAGGGGCGGCAAGCGCGGTGACGGCGGAGGGGTGCAGGCGATCGTTCATGCTATCCATCTTAGGGGCAAGTCCGAAGAATTTTTATCTTCTTTTCCACGAATTGCCGCCAAACGCAGTAAATTTGTCTTCAAATCGGAGGGAATGAAGAAAATGAACCTGGACAAGTTTGATTTGGCGATTCTGCGGGTGCTGCAAGAGAACGCCCGCGCCAGCCTGAACGACATCGGCGCCGCCGTCGGCCTGTCGTCCACCCCGTGCTGGAATCGGATCAAAAGAATGGAAGCCGCCGGCGTCATCCGCGGCTACACGGTCGACATCGACCCGGCCAGCCTGGGCTTCATGGACACCGTCATCGTCCACGTCACCCTGGAAAGCCACAGCGAAGAAACGCTCTATGAATTCGGCCGGGCGCTCGCCCAGATCCCCGAAGTGCTCGAAGCCTTCCTGGTCTCCGGCGACTACGACTACTACATCCGCATCGCCGTGCGCGACACCCGCGACTACGAACGGCTGCTACGCGAACAGCTCTACCGCATTCCCGGCATCCGCCACAGCAAATCCTGCTTCGTATTGCGACGCCTGAAGGAAACCATGCTGCCCTTGACCGGACCGGCCACCTGAACAGGCGCCGCCGAACCGGGCAGGCCGTCCGCCGAACACCCGCATGCCCGGAACAAATCCTTAGCGCAGCACGTAATCCACCGGCTTGACCGGCTCGGGCAGCGGCCGCACGCCCAGCCCTTCCAGCAGGTCCGTCTCGATCACCCGGGCCAGCGCCGACAGCGGCAGGTCGTTTTCCTCCAGCCCGAACGGGTCTTCCAGCTCGTCGCCCAGCGCGTCCAGCCCGAAGAACGTATACGCAATGATCGTCACCGCCACCGGCATCAGGTATTCCAGCGTGCCCACCAGCCCGAACGGCAGCAGCAGACAGAACAGCCACGCCGTGCGATGCAGCAGCAACGAATACGCAAACGGCGAGGGCGTGAACTTGATCCGCTCGCAAGCCGCCTGGATCGCCGCGCACTGTGCCACCCGCTGCGTCAGCCCCTGGTAAAGAATGTCGCTCAGTTCCCCGCGCCGCAGACAGGCCGCCAGGTCGCGGTTGATCGCCATCAGCAGCGCGTCCGGCACATTGCGGCAGCCGGCCAGCGTCTCCAGCTCGTCCTGCTGCACCCAGGGCTGCGCCGCCGCCACCATGTCTTCATCGCGCAACCGCGCCGCCAACGCATAGCCAAACCCGATACAGCGCCGCACCAGCCTTTCCTGCAACGGATTCGCCGTGCTCGCCGCCAGCAGCACCGCGCTTTCGCGCGCCAGGCTGCGCGCCTGCACGATCAGGTCACCCCACTGCTTGCGCGCCTCCCACCAGCGGTCATAGCAGACGTTGTTGCGGAACCCCATGAACACCGACAACGCCAGCCCGAACAGCGAAAACGGCACCGCCGACAGATGCGTCGGCGAAAACCATTGCCGGTGGTACATCCACACCACCACGCACGACAGCAGCGTGATGACGAGAATCCGGCTGAAGATGCGGGGAATGATGGAGCCGCGCAAAACAAAGAACAGAGCCAGCGCGGAAGGACGCGGACGGACAATCATGGTGCGTATCGGTAAGAAACAAGGCGGCGCTCACTATACGCCTGTCATCCCGTCATGAGCACGCCGATATAATTCTGTTTCGTCTCACCGCCCACCCGCCGCCAATGACCACCGAAGACACCCCCATCAAGCCCTGGCACGTCGTGCGCCGCTCCAAGCTGCACGGCAACGGCGTCTTCGCCGCCCGCAAGATTCCCGCAGGCACCCGCATCATCGAATACGGCGGCGCCCGCATCAGCGCCAAAGAAGCCGACCGTCGCCACCCCACCAACCCCGACGATCCCTTCCACACCTTCTTCTTCGCCCTCAGCTCCGGCCGCGTCATCGACGGCGGCGACGAAGGCAACGACGCCCGCTGGATCAACCACTCCTGCGAGCCCAACTGCGAAGCCCAGGAAGGCAAGCACGGCAAACGCGTCTACATCGTCGCCCTGAACGACATCCCGCGCGGCACCGAACTGTCCTACGACTACGGCCTGGTCCTGGACGGCCGCATCACCAAGGCCCTCAAGCAAGGCTACCGCTGCCTGTGCGGCACCCCCCCGTGCCGCGGCACGATGCTGGCCCTGCCCAAGAAAAAGAAAAAGAAAGAACCCGAGCAAGAAGCCGCACCGCAAGCCACGGAATAAATCCGGCCCCGGGAACACCACCACGCTGCCGCCCCCAAGGACGGCAGCCTATCCCGCAAGATCCTCCACCCCCACCAGCCCTTGGCTAGAACGCCAAGCCCCCCCGAACAACCTCCAGGCTGAAACCGCTCGAGCCCGGGGCCCCGCCGCCCCGGGCGTCATAAGAACACCACCCCCGCCAGCACAAAACCCACACCCGCAATAAGCATATTCTTCCCCCCTTCGAAGACAGGCGTAAAATCGAAAAAGTCGTGAAAAACACGACAAGCAGTACGTCTTCAGGGCGGGGTGCAATTCCCCACCGGCGGTAAGCCATGCAATGTGGCAAGCCCGCGAGCGCCCGGCGTCCACCAGGACACCGGGGTCAGCAGATCTGGTGAGATGCCAGAGCCGACGGTCATAGTCCGGATGAGAGAAGATGTGCCGTCACATAACCAGCTGCCCGGGCCGCCAAGCGCCTGGCCAGCGGCTTTGCGTTCGGCTGTCGAATAGCCCTGAAACGTTTTTCGCCCACTTATTCCGCGAGAGCGTTTCAATGTCCAACACCATCGTCACCCAGCAGTCCCCCATCCCCAGCCTGGCTTCCCAGCCCTTCGCCGTGCGCCTGCAACGCGCCCTGCATCACCTGCGCCTGGGCCGTCCCGTCATTCTCATGGATGACTTCGACCGCGAAAACGAAGCTGACCTCATCGTCGCCGCCGACAAGCTCACCGTGCCCGTCATGGCCCAGCTCATCCGCGACGGCAGCGGCATCGTCTGCCTCTGCCTGCCCGGCGAAGTCCTGGACCGCCTTGAGCTGGCCCCCATGGTCCAGCGCAACCAGAGCCGCTTCGCCACTGCCTTCACCGTTTCCATCGAAGCCCGTGAAGGCGTCAGCACCGGCGTATCCGCCGTCGACCGCGTCACCACCATCCGCGCCGCCATCTCGCCCACCGCCCAAAGCGAAGACATCGTCAGCCCCGGCCACGTCTTCCCCCTGCGCGCCCAGGCCGGCGGCGTTCTCACCCGCCGCGGCCACACCGAAGGGTCCGTCGACCTCGCCACCCTGGCCGGCCTGCGGCCCGCCGGCGTGCTGTGCGAACTCATGAACGCCGACGGCACCATGATGCGCGGCGCCGCCCTCGAACGTTACGCCGCCCAGCATGGCCTGGTTGCCCTGACCATCGCCGAACTCGCCGACCACCTGCAACGCCTGCGCGACGGCCGGGCCGAAAGCATCGACGACCAGGTCCTGGAAATGGCCGCCACGGTCTGACAAAAAACGGCGCCCGCACAAGCGGGCGCCGTCAGATACGTACCAAGGGATGCGCCGACGTCAAACGCTCGCCCCTACGTGGCCGCCACCCGGCCCCGCAAGGCCATCGCCACCGCCACCGCGCCCAGCGCGCACGCGCCCCCCATCGCATAGACCGCACCGTAGCCCTGGTGGCCGGCCAGCCAGCCCGCCAGCGGACTCGCGATGCCCAGCGCCACGTCCAGGAACGCCACGTACGCCCCCATCGCCGCGCCACGGCTTGCCGCCGGCACCCGCCGCACCGCTTCCACCCCGAACGCCGGGAAGGCCAGCGAATAGCCCGCGCCGCTGAGCAACGCGCCCGCAAACGCCCAGACCGGCGTCGCGCTCGTCCAGATCAGCCACTGGCCCACCGCCTCGATCAGCACGCACACCAGCGCCACCCGTGCGCCGCCCAGCTTGTCCGGCAAGCCGGCGAAAAACACCCGCGCCAGGATAAAGCCGCCGCCAAACAGCGTGAACATCCACGCCGCGCCGTCCCAGCCCCGTTCGGCGAACAGCAGGCTGACGAATGCCGTGATCACCCCGAAGCCCACGCTCGTCAGCGCCAGGCCCAGGCCGGGCAGCAGCACCAGCCCCAGCACCCGGTAGAACGGCGTGCGCACGCCGCCCGCCGCACGCACGCCGCGCTGCGGCAATACCAGCGCCAGCGCCGCCACGGGAATCAGCACCGTTGCCCAGGCAATGCCGCCGAAACCCGCCGCGCCGAACAGGCGCATGCCGGCCGGCGCCCCCAGGCCGAACGCGGCGTAGATCGCCACGCCCACCCAGGCCATCACCCGACCCGCGTTCTGCGGCCCCACGCGCCCCACGCCCCAGCTCAGCGCGCCCGTCACGATCAGGCTTTCGCCGAACCCCATGATGGCGCGACCCGCCATCAAGGCAGCCAACGCCGCCTGGGGCTGCTGTGGCGCCAGGCCATCGGCCAGCAGATAGAACAGGCCCGCGAGCGAGCCCAGCAGAAAGCCCACCACCACCGCGAGCTTGGCGCCGCGGCGGTCCGCCAGCGACCCGGAATAAGCGCGCGACAGCAGCGCCGCCGCGAACTGCATGCCGGCCACCACGCCCACCATCAGCGCGCCTTGCGCCAGCACGCCGTCCACGTACAGCGGCAGCACCGGCATCGGCAGGCCCACCATGAAAAAGCCGACGAAGACAGCCAGCGCCAGCGGCAGTATCTGCATGAAAACGGGACGCGCGGCCCCGCCGGCCGCGGGCATGGCCCCGGCCGTCGATGAATTCGACATAGTCATTCCTGGAAAGTGAGAAGTGCAGCGAGATGCCTGGCCGCCGGAATCGGCGATGGCATAATCCGCCAGTACAGGTCGGACTCAATCTGCCTGTCAGAAATTTTATGAGCCAACGCTCAGGTTTGAAACTCGCGTTCCCCGGATTCCATGACCACCATCCCGCAGCCCCGTAAATCGCCGCGCCAGCAGCGGTCGCAGCAGACGGTCGAGACCATTCTGCAAGCGACAGCTCGCGTTCTGGCCGAACATGGCTACGCCGGCACCAACACCAACCGGATCGCCGAGACGGCGGGCGTCAGCGTCGGTTCGCTGTATCAGTACTTTCCCAACAAGAATGCGCTGATCGCCGCGCTGCACGACCGCCACGACAGCCAGATGCTGGATCTCATCGACCAGGCGCTGCTGGGCAACCCGGCGGCCACCCTGCGCGAGCGCGTCGCGGCCATCGTCGGCGCCTCGCTGCATGCGCACCTGCTCGAACCCGCGCTGCACCGTGTGCTGGAACGCGAATTCCCCCTGTTCGACCAGCCGCGCGACCACAGCCGCGCCGACCAGGACATCCATCGGCGCATGCGCCACCTGCTGGAACTGCACCGCGCCGAGATCGCACAGCAAGACCGCGAACTGGCCACCTACGTGGTGCTGCGCATCATCGAATCGCTGGTGCATGCGGCCGCGCTGGAACCGCCGGCCGGCTTCACCCCGGCACAGCTGGAACAGGCGGTGGTGGATGCGGTGATGGGTTACCTGGGCACGCCGCAAGTGGCTGTCCCGGCCAGGCCGGCGGGCAAGACCGCGAGCAAGCGCGTGCGCGGCGCCAAGGCACAGGCCTGACGCCAGGCAGGCTGCCTTGTCACCCCGAACCGCGGTTGGCCCGGGCTCTTTCCCGATTACGCCCGCGCCATGCGCGCCAGACAATCGGCGGCGTCGCCCACCACGATGTGCGCGCTGCACGCCAGCATCAGATTCAGGTTCATGCCGAAATCCTCGACCGTGAACCCTTGCGCGTCCACGGCGCGTGAGGCGTCGTCGGCCGCCACGCCCACGGCGGTTTGGTCCAGCAGGCTGCCGGCCTGCGAGGTATAGCCCCATACCGGCTTGCCGCAGGCAATCGCGTAGCCGACCTCGAAGGCCGTGCCGGAATCGGGCTCGGCGCCGCGAAAGGGATTCAGGTTCGCCATGACCAGGTCGGCCCGGCGGATCATCGCCACGTTGGCGCGGTAGATCCATTGCGCCAGCGGCGCGCCGGCCAGGCCGGGCGGGGGCACGTTATCCAGCGGGTACAGGCCCTCGAACCCATACGTGGCCACCAGCGCCTTGAGCCGCTGGCCGTGCGCCACGGCATCAGGCAGGAACACGTCGAAACCGGCCAGGTAGACGCGGCGCATGGCGGGCTATTCCGGATCGGACACGGAGAACGCTTCGCCGGTGGCGAAGAACGACCCGCCCGCCAGGTAATGCACGGACCGGCGCGCGTCATCGTTGAAATGCCAGCGGTTGCCCGAAAACACATCGGGCGCGGCCCAGGCGGCCACGACTTCGCCGATGAACAGGTCGTAGGCCTGCTGGTTGTGGGGCTCGGGCACGACCTTGCATTCCAGCCAGCCCAGGCAGCCTTCGATCAGCGGCGCACCGATCTTGCTGGCGGCAAAGGTAGACAGGCCCGCGGCCTGGAACTTGTCGGCGTCGGCGCCGGAATGCGACCCCACCTGCAAGGTCGCCTGCGCCTGGGCGCGCGACGGAATGCACAACGCGAACTCGCCCGACGCTTCGATCAGCTTGCGCGTGTAGGTGTTCTTGTCCACCACCACCAGCATCTTGGGCGGGCTGAAATCCAGCGGCATGGCCCAGGCGGCGGCCATGACGTTGCGCGCATCGCCATGCGCGCTGGTGACCAGCACCGTGGGGCCGTGGTTCAGCAGCAGATAGGCGCGGGGCAGGTCGACGGGTTCGATGGCGGACATGGGTGGCCTGTGAAAACTAGAACATGCCGTTCTTGTTGGCGGGGTTTTCCGGGATTTCCTGGCTGACGTCCCAGTGCTCGACGATCTTGCCGTTTTCGACGCGGAAGATGTCCACCACGGCCTGGCCGCGGTCTTCGGGCGATTCTTTCCACAGGTTGTGGATGACGACGAGATCGCCTTCGGCGATCACGCGCTTGATGTCGACCGTGGCCTGCGGATGCTGTTCGAAATAATGGGGGAAGAAGTCCACCATGGGTTCGACGCCGTCACGCATGTAGGGGTTGTGCTGCGTGTAGTTGTTCTTGGCCACGTACAGGCGCACCGCCTCGTCGATCTCGCGGTCCTGGAACATCATGCGAAAGAACGCCACCACGATGTCCTTGTTCGACTGCGGCGCGGCCGCCTGCGCCGGCGCAACCGCCAGGCAGCCACAGGCCAGCAGCATACAGAGGGCCAGCGATTTGAACTTCGTGCTCATACAACTACTCGGGTCGTGACGCCTGGTGGCGGTCTGCCAGTTTACAAATAAAAACGGGGCATTCGACCCTACGGGCAGTACGGCAATGCCACAAATGGACGCGCCCCCTTGGGGCACAAGGGGGCGGCAGGGCGGCGCCTATCGCGCGCAAACAACACTGGCGACGTTGCCGCCGAAATCGCTTGCCCGGGTCAGTAGCCCACGGTAAAGCGGCGGCGCGAGTGCTTGGGCGTTTCGATTTCGTCGGCCAGGGCGATGGCATAGTCTTCCATCGAGATCCAGCTCTTGCCGTCATCGTCGGCCAGCAGCGTGTCGTCGCCGAGGCGGAACGTGCCGGTGCGCTCGCCGGGTTCGAACAGCGCGGACGGCGACAGGAACGTCCAGTTCAGTACTTTTTCCTGGCGCAGCGCATCCAGGAACACGACGCCGGCGCGAGCCTCGGGCTTGTAGGCGTCGGGGAATTCGGGGGTGTCGATCAGCATCTTGCCGGGTGCCACTTGCAGGCTGCCTGCGCCGCCCACCACCAGCAAACGCGGCACGCCGGCGTCTTTCACGGCGGCCAGCAGCGGCTTGGCATCGGCCGACACGAAACGCGAGGCGCTGACCACGGCGTCATGGCCCTTGAGCAGCGGGGTCAGGCCTTGCGGGTCGGTGGCGTCGCCCTGCTGGATGGTCAGGCCGGGCTGCGGATTGACGTCGCCCAGGTTGCGGGCGATGCCCGTCACCTGGTGGCCACGCTTGAGCAATTCGTCTGCCACGCGCGAACCGACGCGGCCGGTAATTCCGATCAATGCGATTTTCATGGTCTTGCTCCTTGGAAGGTTGGACAAAGCCATACTATTCGGCCAGATCGGTTCCAGGAACTCACGGAGACGGAAGAGTTTTTTGCATTCCGTGCACCAATGAGCCCCGGCGGCCCGGCCGGCTCAGGTCGCGGCGCGCTGCGCCTGATACACCTGCAAATGCACGTAGGCCGTGCGCAGCGTGGTGGCGTCCACGCCCAGCGTCTGCGCGCGGCGCACCATGTCGCCGACGATGTGGTCGGCCTCGACCGGCAGGCCCTGGCGCAGGTCGCGGAACATCGATGCGGTCATGGGTTGGGTCGGATCGGTCAGGATCTTGAGCGCGGCGGCATCGGCATCCGGTCGCACCGCGTGGCCGCTGGCGGCCGCGACCGACTGCGATTCGCGCAGCAGGCCGCGCACGATGTCGGCGCCGTCGTTCGTGGACACGATCTGGCCGACGGTGCCGCGCATCAGGCAGGTGGCGGCGGCCAGGGTGGTCAGGAAGACGTATTTTTCCCAGATGTCCTGGTGGATGTCTTCGCTGAGACGGCTGACGTATTCGCCGCCCGCCAGCGCGTCGGCCAGGGCGGTGCAACGGGCGCTGCGGGCCGGGCCCGCGCGTTCGCCGAAGACGATGCTGGCGTGCTTGCCCAGGTGGATGACCTGGCCTTCGGCGCCCAGCGTGGCGTTGATCTGGCACAGGCCGCCCAAGACCCGGTGGGGTTCGAATTCGCGGTCCAGCACGTCGTACTGCAGCACGCCGTTCATGATGGGCAGCACGGCCGTGTCCGGCCCCACGGCGGGGCGGATGGCGTCGATGGCGCTTTGCAGGTCATAGGCCTTGCAGCTGAGCACCACCACGTCGTAGAAGCCCTGCAGCGTGTCGGCGGTGGCCAATTGGGGGTGCAGCGTGACGTCGCCGAACGGGCTCTGGATACGCAGCCCCTGTTCGCGCAGCCGCGCCGCGCGGGCCTCGCGCACCAGGAAGGTCACGTCCGCGCCCGCCTGGGCGGCGCGTCCGCCGAAATAACCGCCGGTGCCGCCGGCACCCAAGAACAACAACCGCATGCCTGTCTCCTGTGCCCGTCGGAAGCGCGGGCCGATAGCGAAATTATGCGCCCGGGACGGCCTGCGGCGCAGGGCTGGCCGCCCTGGCCGCCCACGGCCCGGACAGCCGGGCGGCGGGTCAGGAAGGTGTCAGGCGGAATGACCGTGGCGCGGCCAGCCCCGACGGCGCAGGACCGGTCAGGCGGGATGGACGTGCCGCGCCCAGGCCTCGTAGCCGCCGCGCAAGGCCCAGGTATTGGGATAGCCGGCAGCCCGCAGGCGGGCGGCCAGCATGGCCGCCGAGACCTCGTTGGGGCAGGCGCAATAGACCACGATGTCCGCCGCCTGCGCATCGGCCGCCAGCGCCGGCAAGGGCGCGCGCAGGTCGACGGCGATGGCGCCGGGGATGCGGTCGGCCTCTTGCTGCGCTTCGGGCCGAACGTCGAACACCAGCGCGTTGCGGCCGTCCTGGCGCCACTGCATCAGTTCGTCGACCGACAGCCGCGGAATCACGCGCAGGTTGCGCTTGAGCACCCAGCGGCGCAGGCCGCGCGCCGTGATGTACAGCGCCAGCACCGCCGCCAGGATGGCCAGGCCCATCGGGCCGTAGGTGCCCAGCACGTCCAGCACATCGTTGACGACGCTGTGGAACAGGCCGCCCAGCAGCAGGGCAGAGCCCGCCCAGATCAGGGCGCCGACCAGGTCGTAGGCCAGGAAGCGCCGGTAGGGGGTATTGGTCAGGCCCGCCATGACGGTGGACAGCGCCCCCGCGCCGGGCAGGAACTTGCAGACCAGCAGGGCGCGCACGCCGATGCGCAGATACAGCCGCTGGGTCTGGCGGATGCAGGAATCCTGCGACAGCGACAGCTTGCAGACCACGCCCAGCAGCCGCGAACCATAACGCCTTCCGGCCACGTACCAGAGCGTGTCGGCCAGCAGGCAGGCGACGGTGGCGGCCAGCCAGGGCGTCAGCCAGCCGCCCGCGCCGGCCAGGGCGCCCGCGGCGATCAGCATGGGGTAGGCGGGCACGGGCAGCCCGGCCTGTTCGACCAGCACGTTGGCGAACACGAGCCACCCGCCGTACTGCTCGAGCAGCAATTGAATGTCTTGCATGATGTTTTCCGGCTTGCCGCGCCCAGCGCGGCTCTTTGCTGGAATTTTAGGCTTCTGCCCAGCCTGCGGACGTTCAAGCGGGCCGCAACAGGCTGTTCCAGCACGAAAGTGTCCACGCCCCGCGACGGTGCGCACCATCTTGGTGCCACCCTTCCCCGCCAGGGTGCCTATAATCCCGCCCGGCCATCAGGATTCCCCCGACTTGCCGCGGGAATGCCCCATGGCATACAACTTGCTTCGCCAGGACTGGCTGCGAACCCGCCCATTCGGATGGGGCGCGCTGCCCCGGCAGCCCCCTTCCGATGACCGATCCCACGCCTTCGTTTCCGCCCGCCCACGCGTGCCGCGCCGCGACGCCCGGACATCGCCGCCTTTCTCCCCATTCCCTTTCCATCCCCGCGAAGGAGCCTTCCGCATGAAATCCTTTTCCCTCCCGGCTGCAGGCGGCATTGCCCGCCGCGGCCTGCTCAAGCTGGCCGCGGCCGCCGCCGCCGGCGCGCTGCTGTTCTCGGGCGCTGCCCAGGCGCAAGCGCCCGCCAAGCTCAAAGTGGCCGCGATCTACACGGTGCCGGTCGAGCAGCAATGGGTGTCGCGCATCCACAAGGCGCTGACCGCCGCGCGCGACCGCGGTGAAATCGACTACACCTTCTCGGAAAACGTCACCAACGCCGACTACGAACGCGTCATGCGCCAGTACGCCGAGCAGGGCAACAAGCTGGTGGTGGGCGAAGCCTTCGCCGTGGAAGCCGCCGCCCGCAAGGTGGCCAAGGACTATCCGCAGACCGCCTTCCTGATGGGGTCTTCGGGCAAGCCGCAGCAGCCCAACTTCTCGGTGTTCGACAACTACATCCAGGAACCGGCCTACCTGACCGGCATGATCGCCGGCGGCATGAGCAAGACCGGCAAGATCGGCCTGGTGGGCGGCTACCCCATCCCTGAAGTGAACCGCCTGATGCAGGCGTTCATCGAGGGCGCCAAGGAAGTGAACCCCAAGGCCGAATTCACCGTGACCTTCATCGGTTCGTGGTTCGATCCCCCCAAGGCCAAGGAAGCCGCCTTCGCCATGATCGACAAGGGTGCGGACGTGCTGTACGCCGAGCGCTTCGGCGTGTCGGACGCCGCCAAGGAACGCGGCAAGTTGGCCATCGGCAACGTCATCGACACGCAGCCGCAGTACCCGGAAACGGTGGTGGCATCGGCGCTGTGGAGCATGGAGCCCACCATCGACGAGGCGCTCAAGCAGGTCAAGGCCGGCACGTTCAAGGCGGCTGACTTCGGCCAGTACTCGCTGATGAAGTACAAGGGCTCGTCGCTGGCGCCGCTGGGCACCTTCGAAAGCAAGATCCCGGCCGACCTGATCGCCAAGGTGCAAGCCAAGCAGAAGGCCATCCTGGACGGCAGCTTCACGGTGCAGGTCGTCGACAAAGAACCCAAGTCCTCGGCACGATGAACCAAGCGCCTCTCGCCCTGCGTCTTGCGGGGATCACCAAACGCTTCGGCAGCCTGACGGCCAACGATGATGTGTCGCTGACCCTCGCGCAGGGCGAGGTGCTGGCCTTGCTGGGCGAGAACGGCGCCGGCAAATCGACCCTGGTGTCGATTCTGTTCGGCCACTATGTGGCCGACGCCGGCAGTATCGAAGTCTTCGGCCAGCCCTTGCCCCCCGGCCGGCCCGACGCCGCGCTGGCGGCGGGCGTGGGCATGGTGCACCAGCACTTCACGCTGGCCGACAACCTGACCGTGCTGGACAACATCATGGTCGGCACCGAATCGCTGTGGAAGCTGGCCTCCGGCCGCGGCCAGGCGCGTCGCCGCCTGGTCGAACTGGGCCAGCGCTTCGGCCTGGGCGTGGACCCGGACGCGCGCGTCGGTGGCCTGTCGGTCGGCGAGAAGCAGCGGGTCGAGATCCTGAAGGCGCTGTACCGCGGCGCCAAGGTCCTGATCCTGGACGAGCCCACCGCGGTGCTGACGCCGCAGGAAGTGCAGGACCTGTTCGCGACCCTGCGCGGTTTCGTGGACGAAGGCCTGGCCGTCATCTTCATTTCGCACAAGCTGGACGAAGTGATGGCGGTGTCGCGCCGCGTCGCGGTGCTGCGCCAGGGCAAGCTGGTGGCCGAACGCGACACCGCCGCCACCACCCCGGCCGAGTTGGCCGAGTTGATGGTGGGCCGCAAGGTCGCCATGCCGCACGCCGAAGCCATGGCGGCGGCCGGCCAGGCCGCCCCGGTGGTGACGCTGTCGCAGGTCACCGTGCGCGACAGCCGCGACGGCGCGCCGCGCCTGGACAGCCTGGACCTGGTGGTCCACAAGCACGAGATCGTGGCCATTGCCGGCGTGGCCGGCAACGGCCAGCAAGCGCTGGTGTCGGTGTTGACCGGCCTGCGCCTGCCGTCGGACGGCACCATCCGCCTGGGCCCCGAGCATGCGGCCGCGCCCACCACGCCGGCTGGCTGGACGGCGGCACAAGTAGGCCGCATTCCCGAAGACCGCCACGGCGAAGGCGTCATCGGCGACAGCCCGCTATGGGAAAACGCCATCGTCGAAGACCTGAAGGACCCGCGCTTTGCCCGCTACGGCGTGGTGCGCGCCAGCGCCGGCCGCGCCTACGCAGCGGCCCTGGCCAAGCAGTTCGACGTGCGCGCCGCCTCGCTGGACGTGCGCACCCGCAGCCTGTCGGGCGGCAACATGCAGAAGCTGATCCTGGGCCGCACGCTGGCGCGAGAACCGCGCTTCATCGTCGCCGACCAGCCCACCTGGGGCCTGGACATCGGCGCGGTCGCCTACGTGCGCGAGCAACTGCTGGCCGCGCGCCGACGCGGCGCGGGCATCCTGCTGGTGTCCGAAGACCTGGAAGAAATCTTCGCCCTGGCCGACCGCATCGCGGTGCTGTGCGGCGGCAAGCTGGTCGCGGTCAAGCCCGTCGGCCAATGGACGCCCGCCACCGTCGGCCTGGCCATGACGGGCACGCGCGCGTGACGCGCCGCGCCCCTACTCATTGAGCATTTCTAGAATGAAACTGACCCTGGAACGCCGCCCCGAGCCCAGCCGCGCCGCGCTGGCCCTGGCGCCTATCGCGGCCATCCTCTTCACCCTGGCCATCTGCGCGTTGCTGGTGGCCTGGGCGGGCGCGCCCGTTGGCCGCACCTACGCGCTGCTGTTCGAAGGCGCGTTCGGCTCGCGCTTTGCGCTGTCCGAAACCCTGACCCGCGCCACGCCGCTGATGCTGACCGGCCTGGCCTGTGCCGTGGCGTTTCGCGCGCGCTTCTACAACATCGGCGCAGAAGGCCAGCTGTACCTGGGCGCGCTGGCCGCGGTGGCCGTGGGCGGCATGCATGACGGCACGGGCTTCGACCTGCCGCTACCTGTGCTGTTCTCCGGCATGATGCTGGCCGCGGCGCTGGCCGGCGCCTTGCTGCTGCTGATCCCCGCCTTGCTCAAGACCCGCCTGGGCGTGGACGAAGTGGTCACCACGCTGCTGGGCAATTTCATCGTGCTGCTGTTCGTGTCGATGATGCTGGACGGCCCCATGAAAGACCCGATGGCGATGGGCTGGCCCCAGTCGGTGGCGCTGAACCCCGACCTGGAACTGGGCAAGCTGATCGAACGCACCCGCGCCCACACCGGCCTGCTGTGGGCCGCCGGCCTGGCGCTGGGGCTGTGGCTGCTGAACCGCTACACGGTGTTCGGCTTCCAGATGCGCGCGGTCGGCGCCAATGCGCACGCCTCGCGCTTCCTGGGGCTGCCGGTCAGCCGCGTCATGCTGGGCACGGCCATGCTGTCGGGCGCGCTGGCCGGACTGGCCGGCGCCATCGAAGTGGCGGGCCGCACCGGCTATGTCACGCTGGACATGTCGCCGGGCTATGGCTACACCGGCGTGGTGGTGGCCATGCTGGCCGGACTGCATCCGCTGGGCGTGATCCTGGCCAGCATCTTCGTGGCCGGCATGCTGGTCGGCGCCGACAGCATGAGCCGCGCCATCGCCGTGCCGAACTACATCGCCGACGTCATCGTCGCCACTTCGTTGCTTGCCATGCTGGTCGCGACGCTGTTCGCGCAGTACCGCCTGCGCCGTCACCAGGCTTGAGGAGCACGCCATGGAATGGATGGACCTGTTGAGTTCCGCGGCCTTCTGGGTCGCCGTGTTGCGGCTGGCGACGCCGCTGATCCTGGGCACGCTGGGCGTGCTGCTGTGCGAACGCGCCGGCGTGCTGAACCTGGGCATCGAAGGCATCATGGCCGCCGGCGCCTTCACCGGCTGGCTGGTGGTGTACCTGGGCGCGCCGCTGTACGTGGGCGTGCTGGCGGCCGCGTTTGCGGGCGCCGTGTTCGGCCTGCTGCACGCCGTGCTGACGGTGCCCCTGGGCCTGTCCCAGCACGTGTCAGGCCTGGGCGTGACGCTGCTGGCCACCAGCCTGAGCTACTTCGCCTACCGCGTCACGTTTCCCAGCGTGAACACCCCGCCCACCATCACGCCGTTCGCGGAAATGAAGTTCCTGGATGGCATTCCGCTGATCGGCCCGGTACTGGCCGGCCAGACGCCGATGACGCTGCTGGCGCTGGCCGCGGTGCCGATCCTGGCCTGGGTGCTGAACCGCACGCCGGTCGGCCTGGCGATCCGCATGGTGGGCGAGAACCCCGCCGCCGCCGAAGGCCAGGGCCTGTCGGTCACGCGGCTGCGCATGGGTGCCATCGTGGCCGGTTCGGCGCTGATGGGCGTGGCCGGCAGCTTCCTGACGCTGGCGGCCTTCAATGCGTTCTTCTTCAATATGGTCAACGGCCGTGGCTGGGTCTGCGTGGCGCTGGTGGTGTTTGCCTCGTGGCGCCCCGGCAAGGCGCTGCTGGGCGCGTTGATCTTTGCGTTCTTCGACGCGCTGCAGCTGCGCCTGCAGCAGGGCGGGGCGGCCTTGCCAGGCCTGCCGGAACTGCCGTACCAGGTGTACCTGATGCTGCCCTATATCCTGTCCATCCTGGCCCTGGTGGTGATGGCGCGCCGCGCCGCCTACCCGCAGGCCCTGATGAAGCCCTACCGCAAGGGCGAACGGTAATCCACAAGGTGTGACTATGCTCGATCTGATCATCAAGAACTGCACGCTGCCCGACGGCCGCCAGCACATCGACATCGGCGTGGCCCGGGGCCGCATCGCCGCGCTCGAACCGGCCCTGAAGGCCGAGGCGGCCCAGACGATAGACGCCGCCGGCCAGCTGGTGGCGCCGCCGTTCGTCGATGCGCACTTTCACATGGACTCAACCCTGTCGTTCGGCCTGCCGCGCGTGAACCAGTCGGGCACGCTGCTCGAAGGCATCGCGCTGTGGGGCGAGCTCAAGCCGCTGCTGACGCAGGAAGCGCTGGTCGAACGCGCGCTGGCCTATTGCGACTGGGCCGTGGCCCGCGGCCTCCTGGCGATTCGCTCGCACGTGGACGTGTGCGATCCGCGCCTGCTGGCCGTGGAAGCGCTGCTGCACGTGCGCGAAAAGGTCAAACCCTACCTGGACCTGCAACTGGTGGCCTTCCCGCAGGACGGCGTGCTGCGCGCGCCCGGCGCGCTGGACAACCTGAAGCGGGCGCTGGACATGGGCGTGGACGTGGTGGGCGGCATTCCCCACTTCGAACGCACCATGCAGGACGGCGCGGAATCCGTGCGCATCCTGTGCGAGCTGGCCGCCGAACGCGGCCTGCGCGTGGACATGCATTGCGACGAAAGCGACGATCCGCTGTCGCGTCACATCGAGACGCTGGCGTATCACACGCAGCGCCTGGGCCTGCAAGGCCGCGTGACGGGTTCGCACCTGACGTCCATGCATTCGATGGACAACTACTACGTGTCCAAGCTGATCCCGCTGATGCGCGAAGCCGGCGTGTCGGCGATTGCCAACCCGCTGATCAACATCACGCTGCAAGGCCGCCACGACACCTATCCCAAGCGCCGCGGCATGACGCGCGTGCCCGAACTGCTGGCCGCCGGCGTGCCGGTGGCCTTCGGCCACGACTGCGTGATGGACCCGTGGTACAGCCTGGGTTCGGGCGACATGCTGGAAGTGGCGCACATGGGCCTGCACGTGGCCCAGATGACCGGCCAGGACGCCATGCGCGCCTGTTTCCAGGCCGTGACGGCCACGCCGGCCGCCATCCTGGGCCTGGACGACACAGGCCTGGCCGTGGGCAAGCGTGCCGACCTGGTGCTGCTGCAAGCGCGAGATCCGGTCGAGGCGCTGCGCCTGCGCGCCACGCGCCTGATGGTGCTGCGCGCCGGCAACGTGGTCGCGACCATGCCGCCAGCCACTGCCACGCTGAACCTGCCCGGCCGTCCGGCCCAGGTCAGCTTTCAGACACCGGCCCGCTGAACCTGGCGGGGATCAGGCTTCCGACACCGGCCCGCCCACATACCCCGGCCGCTTGGCGGCCGTGACGATGATCTCGACCAGCAGGTCGGGCGAGGCCAGCTTGGCCTCGCAGGTGGCGCGGGTGGGCAAGGCATTGGCCGGCGCCCACTCGGCCCACACGGCGTTCATGCCGGCAAAATCACGGTCGATGTCTTTCAACCAGATCTGCACCGACAGCAGCCGCGTCTTGTCGGTATCGGCCTGTGCCAGATAGCCGTCGATCTTGGCCAACACGTCGCGCGTCTGTTCGGCAATGCCGCCGGCCGCCGACGAGGTGACGCCGGCAACGTACACCGTGTCGCCGTGGATCACGATGCGGCTCAGGCGCTGGTTGGAGTCCTTGCGCACGATATCAGTCATGGATGCTGCTCCTTGGGGAATGAGGCCGGCGCCTGCGCGGCGCTGGCGAAACGATCGATGGCGAAGGGCGCGATCGGAAGATCGGTCGCCCCGGTGGTGATCAGGTCGGCCATGATACGGCCCACGACAGGGCCCAGCTCGAAGCCATGCGCCGAAAAGCCGAAGGCATGGAAGGCGGTCTCGTGGCGGCGGCTGCGGCCGATGACGGGGATTTCATCGGGCATGGCGGCTTCGATGCCGGCCCAGCCGCGGTTCACCACCGCGCCGCGCATGTGAGGAAACAGGTCGCAGACGGTACGCGCACCCTCGGCCAACGAACGGAAATCCAGCTCGGTCCATTCGGCATCGCGGTCCACCCAGGCGCGACGGCCGCCACCGATCAGCACCGTGCCGTTGGCGCGTTGCTTGAACGACAGCGGACGGCCGGTGCCCAGCACTACGGCATCCAGGAAATGGTCCATGCGCAGCGTCACCAGCATCATGGGGCTGATGGCGACCAGCGGCACCGGTTCGCCCCAGTCGGCCGCCACGCGATCGGCCCAGGCGCCCGCGCAATTGAGGATCTGCGGCGCGGTGTAGACCCCGGCGTCCGTCTCGACGCGCCATTGGCCGGCTTCGCGTGCGGTGCGCTGCACCCGTACCCCTTCCAGGAAGCGCGCGCCCAGGCTGGCCGCCTTGCGGCGGAATGCCAGCGTGGTCCGATAGGGGTCGGCGGCGGCGTCTTCACGCGCGATCAGGCCACCGTGCACCGACGGCGCCAAGGCCGGAATCATCGCCAGCAGATCTTCGCGCGAGATCCATTGTTCGTGCGTATAGCCATGCGCCTGCATCGTGGCCAGCCGCTCGCGCAGCGTGGCCGCATCCGCCTCGTTCTCGGCCACGCGCACCTGGCCGTGCTGTTCGAAGCCACAGTCGTCGTCGACCAGCTCGCCGATGCGATACCAGAGCTCGCGCGAGGCCAGCGCCAGCGGCACCTCGGCCAGATGCCGCGCCAGCGTGCGCACGCCGCCCGCGTTGACACCTGACGCATGGCGGCCGACGTAGTTCTTTTCGATCACCAGCGCCGGCACGCCCGCACGCGCCAGATGCAGGGCGGCCGAACTGCCGTGCAGGCCGCCGCCGATGATGATGACCGCGGCCGACCGGGAAGCGTCCGTCATGTCGGCCCTCCTATTTTTTCAGGCGCACCACTGCCTGGCGGGAATCATCGGTCTGCGGCAGCGACGCCAGCTCGCCCAGGGTCAGCGGCTTGGTCGGGAAGCGCAGGCGGTAGTAGCCCACTTCCTGGACCGGCACGCCGCGTTCCTCGGCGATGATCTCCGACACGGTCAGGCCGCAGAACCGCCCCTGGCACGGACCCATGCCGCAACGCAGGAAGGCCTTCATCTGGTTCGGACCGCTGCAACCCAGCTTGACGGTGTCGCGCACCTGCGCCGCGGTGACTTCCTCGCAGCGGCAGACGATGGTGTCGCCGGTGGGGCGGCGCAGGGCTTCGGGCGCCTTGTACAGCGCGTCGAAGAACTCACGGCCACGCACGGCACGCGCCAAGGCGGCGCGGGGCGCGGCAGCCTCGTTGTCGCGGCGGGCAGCGTCGATGCGGCCCAGCAGATGCGCCGCCTGCAACGCGGCCAGGCGGCCACGCTGTTCGGCCGCCAGCGCACCGGCAATGCCGGCGCCGTCGCCCGCCATGCCCACGCCGTCCACCGACGTCAGGCCCCAACCGTCCACGTCGGGTTCCCAACAGTCCAGCGCGCCGTTCCAGCGGTGTTCGATGCCGATGGCGCGCGACAGGTTGACGTTGGGCACCACGCCCTGGTGCAGCATCAGCTGCTGCGCCGGCAAGGTCTTGGTCACACCGCCCACGGTGTAACGCACGCTTTCCAGCTTGCCATCGCCCAACGCTTCCAACGCCGTCACGCCCTTGACGATGGGCACGGCGGCTTTCACGGCGCGCAGCAGCGACAGGCCCTTGCCCAGGTAGGGCGAACGCAGAAAGCCCCACACCTTGGGCAGCGCCTGGCGCAAGCGTCCGGGTGGCGTCGTTTCGAGCAGGGCGTCGATCTTCACCCCCGCGTTCAGGTATTGCCAGGCCACCAGGTACAGCAGAGGGCCGCTGCCGGCCAACACCGTGCGGTCGCTGGGCACCATGCCGGCGGACTTCAACAGGATCTGCGCTGCGCCCGCGGTGATGACGCCTGGCAGCGTCCAACCCGGAATCGGAAAGGGCCGTTCCTGCGCGCCGGTGGCCAACAGCAGCCGGCGCGCATGCAGGATGCGCGCCTGGCCCGCCACCGAATAGGCCACCTCGAAGCCCCGTTCAGGTTGCGGCGCGGTGCGTTCGGCCACGGCCCAGACGGTCGCGCCCGGCACATAGCGCGCGCCGGATTGCTGAAACGGCTCGACCAGCGAAGCGCCGTGCCAATAGTCCGGCCCCAGGATCGCGCGGTTGGTCACCGGCGTGGTGGTGATGGCGCGGTAGATCTGCCCGCCGGGCGCGGGTTGCTCGTCCAGCAGCACCGTATCCACGCCCAGGCGCGCGGCCGTCGTCGCGGCACCCAGGCCGGCGGGGCCGGCGCCCACCACCAGCAAATCGCATTGCGTCGTCTCGATCATGCCTGCACCTTGCGCGCGCCCAGCTGGCGCTCGATCTTCATGCCTTCGCGCACGGCCGTCATGCAGCCCTGCTGGTTCGCCTGGCCATCGATGGTGACCAGGCAGTCGTAGCACACGCCCATCATGCAATAGGGTCCGCGCGGCACCTCGCCCACGGCCGTATCGCGACAGGCCTGCATGCCGCCGGCAAACAGCGCCGCGGCGACGCTGTCGCCCTGGCGGCATTGCAGGTCGGCGCCGTTGACCGTTACCCGCACCGGCGCGCCCTGCGCCTGGCGCTGAGCCTCATCAAGCCTCTTGAACATGGAACCTCCGGGTCGAGAAGGGCGCCATGTCGTCGGCCAGCTTGCCGGCGGCGATCATGGGCGCAAGTTTGAGCGCGTGCGCGGCGGCCAGCGTCACGCCGCTATGACAGGTGGCCACGAAGGCCCCGGGACACGTTTCGGATTGCTGGTAGATCGGAAAGCCGTCTTGCGACATCACGCGCAGCGCGGCCCAGCTGCGCACCACGCGCACCTCGCGCAGCGCCGGCAGCGTGCGCAGCGCGCGATCGGCCAACGTACCCAGGATGGGCAGGCCCACCAGGTTGTCCACATAGCCGGCTTCTTCCTGAGAATCGCCGATCAGCCAGGTACCTTCGTCGGTCTG
The DNA here is from genome assembly GCF_059760725.1 of Achromobacter sp. 1014246743. Classification (NCBI taxonomy): domain Bacteria; kingdom Pseudomonadati; phylum Pseudomonadota; class Betaproteobacteria; order Burkholderiales; family Alcaligenaceae; genus Achromobacter; species Achromobacter sp. 1014246743. The sequence continues at coordinate 13,666 of NZ_JCBANA010000053.1, read as the reverse complement.
GCGCAAGGTCGACAGCGGCGTTTCCAGCAGGCGGCGGGTGCGTTCCAGCACCACGATCTGACCACGTTGCGGCCGTACCGGCACGGCCAGGCCGACTTGTTCGCCCAGCGCCTTGTTGGACAGCCCGCCGGCCAGCACCACCTTGCGCGCGCGCACGGTGCCGGTGGGCGTGGCAATCTCGAACACACCGTCGCGCTGGCGGATCTGCTGCGCCGGACTGCGCGGCAAGTAATCCACAACCCGCTGTGCAAAACTCATGTGCAGCGCGCGCAGCAGCTTGAGCGGATTGGCGATGCCGTCGACCGGCGTCCAGGTCGCGCCGCGCACCTCCGGGCCGATGCCGGGCACCAGGTCGGCCACCTCGGCGCGGTCCAGCATCTTCCAGTCGTATTGCGCCATGCCGGGCTGCGCCAGCAGCGTCTTCATGAAGGTGGCGCGTGCGTCCATTTCTTCGTCGCTCAACAGCGCGTGCAGGCCGCCGCGCTGCTCCAGGTGCACGTCGACGCCGGTCTCTTCCTGCAGCAGCGCCGCCAGTTGCGGCCAGGCCGTGGCCGACGTCATGGTCCAGACGCCATAGCGCGGCAGGCCCATGCCCTTGCTCTGCACCCACACCAGGCCGAAGTTGCCGCGCGATGCGCGGTACGCGACATCGCCTTCGTCCAGCACGGCCACGTGATCCAGTTCGCGCCGCAGCCCGTAGGCCACGGCGGAGCCGACCAGTCCGCCGCCGATCACCGCGGCATCGTAGATGCCCCGGTGCACCGGCGCGCGCGGCGCCAACTCTTTTTCGTCCGTCATTAGCGTCCCTTTCCAACAAACAGCTTTTCCAGGCCGACCAGGCGGTCCAGGATGAAGATGGCGATGATCGTCACGTAGATCAGCACGGCCGACACCGCCGTCACCAACGGATCGATGGTGTCTTCGATGTGCAGGAAGATGCGCACCGGCAGCGTAGTGGTCGACGGCGAGGCAATGAAGATCGACATGGTCAGTTCATCGAAGCTGGTGATGAAGGCAATCACCCAGCCGCTCACCACGCCCGGCAGCAACAGCGGCAGCACCACGCGCCGGAACGCCGTCCAGTTCGACGCGCCCAGCGATTGCGCAGCGCGCTCCAGCGCCGGGTCGATGCCGGTGGCCGACGCCAGCACCAGCCGCAGCGCATAAGGCATGACCAGGATGACGTGCGCCACGACCAGGCCCACATACGTGCCGGCCAGGTTCACGGTGGTGAAGAACTTCAGGAAGGCCAGGCCCAGCACCACGTGCGGAATCATCAGCGGCGACAGGAAGAACGCCACCAGCGCCTCGCGGCCGCGGAAACGGTTGCGGGCCAGCGCCAGTGCGCTGGGCACCGCCAGCGCGATCGCCACGGTGGCCGACAGGGTGCCCAGGCCCAGGCTGAACCAGAACGCTTCGACGAAGCGCGGGTTGTCCAGGATGGCGCGAAACCAGCGCAGCGACAGGCCGCCGCTGGGCAGCGAGATGAAACCTTCGGACGTGAAGGCCACCGCGCACACCATCACGATGGGCGCCAGGATGAACAGAATGAACAGGGTGTGAAACACCAGGCCGATCGGACCATTGCGAAAATTCATGTCAGGCCCCCGATTGGTTGAACACCGCGCCGTAGCGACGCTCCATGATGCGGTTGGCCGACAGCAGCACCACCACGGTCGCCACCAGCAGCACCACGGCCAGCGCCGCGCCCAGCGGCCAGTTCAGTGTGTTCAGGAACTCGTCGTAGGCCGCGGTGGCCACGTTTTTCAGGCGGCGGCCGCCGATGATGGCCGGCGTGGCGAACGAGCTGGCGGCCATGGCGAACACCATGATCGCGCCCGACAGAATGCCCGGCATGACCTGCGGCACGATGACGCGGCGGATCACGGTGAACTGGCTGGCGCCCAGCGACAGCGCCGCCGCTTCGGTGGACGGATTGATCCGCTGCAACGAGGCCCACACCGAAATCACCATGAACGGCACCAGCACGTGGGTCAACGCAATGCCCACCCCCAGGTTGCTGTACATCAGGTCAATCGGCGTGGACACCAGGCCGATGCCCATCAGAGCCTTGTTGATGAGACCGGTGGACCCGAACAGCAAGGCCCAGCCCAGTGTGCGCACCACCACCGAAATCAGCAACGGCCCCAGCACCACCATCAGGAACAGGCCCTTCCAGGGATTGGTCATGCGCGACAGCACATAGGCTTCGGCCGTACCCAGCACCAGGCAGGCCACGGTGACCAGCGCCGCCACGCCAAAGGTGCGGGCGTAGATCTCGTAGTAATAGCCGTCGCCCAGGATTTCCAGGTAATTCTTCCAGGTGAACGTGGCCTGCATGCCGCCGTAGAACTGGAAGTCGAAGAAGCTGATCAGAAACACCAGCGCCATCGGCACCACCAGGAAGGTGGCGTACACCGCCAGCGCCGGTGCGCTCAGCAACCAGGGGTTGGCACGCGCGCTCATGGCGTGGGCTTCCCGGCGACAGAACACATGTCCTGCGCGCGCCAGCGCAGGTGCACCGGCTGGCCTTCGGCCGGCACCGGCACGCCGTCGTTCTGGCGGATCACCATCACTTCGCCCACCGACGTTTCCACCTGGCAGAGCCAATGGTTGCCCTGGAACACGCGCGTCTTCATGCGGCCGGGCAGGGCACAGGCGCCCGCGTCGGCAAACAGGATTTTCTCGGGCCGCACGATCACCGCGCCCTGCGGCACCGGCTGGCCGTCCATGGGAATGTGGGCTTCGCCGATGCGTGCGCGCGTCTCGCCTTCGAAGGGCTGCGCGGTGGGCGTGAACACGTTGGCCTTGCCCAGGAAGCCGCCCACGAAATGGCTGGCCGGCCCTTCGTAGGCTTCGAACGGATCGGCCACCTGTTCCACCCGCCCCTGGTTCATCACCACGATGCGGTCCGACAGCGCCAGCGCTTCGGACTGGTCGTGCGTGACCAGGATGGTGGTGGTGCCCACCGTGCGCTGGATGCTGCGCAACTCCAGCTGCATTTCCTCGCGCAGCTTGGCATCCAGGTTGGACAGCGGCTCGTCCAGCAGCAGCACGCTGGGCCGGATGACCAGCGCGCGGGCCAGCGCCACGCGCTGCTGCTGCCCGCCCGACATGCGCGCCGGATGGCGGTCGGCCAGGTGCGACAGGCCCACCAGCTTGAGCGCATCGGCCACGCGGGCCTGGCGCTCGTCCTTTTTCACCCGCTGCATCTCCAGGCCGAACGACACGTTCTCGGCGGCGGTCATGTGCGGGAACAGCGCGTAGTTCTGGAACACCATGCCCAGCCCGCGCTTGTTGGCCGGCATCTTGCTGACGTCCTTGCCGTCCAGCACGATGCTGCCGCCGCTGGGTTCGACAAAGCCCGCGATCATCTGCAAGGTGGTGGTCTTGCCGCAGCCGGACGGGCCCAACAGCGAGATGAACTCGCCGCGCTTGACGGACAGGCTCAGGTCCTCGACGGCCGTCAGGTCGCCGTAGCGCTTGGATAGGCGGTTCAATACGAGATAGCTCATGGATGCTCCTGCGGGCGGCGCATGCGCCGCCGTTGCCTCAACGCTCGATTTCCCGCGTCCAGCGCTTGTTCCAGTCGTCCCGGTTCTGATTGACGGTGTCCCAGTCGATCACGATCAGGTCGGCGGCGCGCTTGCCGATCGGTAGCGGCACGCGCGGATCATCGGCCACCTTGGCCTGCTTGTTGACCGGGCCATAGCCGTAGGCGGTGGCGAGCTTTTCCTGCACCGGCGGGCTGACCAGGTAGTTCACGAAGGCCTGTGCCAGCGGGTTGGCGTTGGCCTTGGCCACCGGACACACCGATGACAACAATGCGTAGGCGCCTTCCTGGGGATACACGAAGCCCACGGGGAAACCGGTGTCGGCAAAGGCCTTGACGCGGCCGCTGCCCCAGACCGCGATGGTGGCCTGGCCGCTGGAGAACAGTTCGGTCATCTTGCCCGGCGACGGCTCGTACACCAGCACGTTGGGGCCGACCTCGTCCTTGAAGGTCTTGAAGCCGGCGTCGATCTTCTTTTCGCCGCCGCCGCCTTCGCGGGCGTATTCCACCAGTGCGTGCAGGCCGTAGGTATTGTTCAGCGGCGGCACCACCAGCTGCTTCTTGTACTTGGGGTCCTTCAGGTCTTTCCAGGACGTGGGCGCGGCCCATTTGCGTTCGTCGAAGACCTTCTTGTTGTACATGATGCCCGTGGCGACGATGCCGATGGCCACGGCCTTGTCGTCCTTGTAGCGGGCGGTGCCGTAGATGTCGTCAGCGGGCAGCCCCTGGATCGGGGCGCAAAAGCCCAGGGCGATCGCCTGGTACATGGGGCCATCGTCGATGATCGCGACGTCGATCTGCTGGTTGCTTTTCTGGGCCTGCAGGCGTGCCACCGTGTTGGTGGAGTTGCCTGCCACATAGTCCAGTTCAACGCCATGCTGCTTGGCGAAGGGCGGGAAGATGTCCTGCCGCATGATGTCTTCGAACGAGCCGCCGTAGCCGGCGACCACCAGTTTCTGCTGCGCCTGCGCGTTCGCGCCCACGCCGGCGGCCATCGTCGCCGCCGCGAGCACTGCAAGTACCTTGCCCATGAAAACCCCCGTTTATTGGAAGAGAACTGCAAGAACTGCCTGATGCCGCCTGATCGGGAAAGGACGCGCCGCTGCAAAAAAAAGAACCGCCCCGCTTGCCCCGCGAACCCATGTCGGCCGTACAATTTGTCCGTACATGAATGTCCGGACAAATAATGGATCGGACGAGACAACGTTGTCAATCGGTTATTGTCCGTACAAACCCCGATAGAACGAGAAAGGAGCCCCCATGACCCGATCCTCAGAACGCGTGGCCGCGCCCCATGGCGCGCGCGAAGCGCGCGGCCGGGCCGAGGCCCCGGATGATGACGCCGGCGGCCCGCGCTACAAGAGCATCTACCAGCAGCTGGCGCGCGACATCGGCGCGGGCCGCTACCCCGTCATGACGTTGCTGCCCACCGAGCACGAACTGTGCGACCAGTTCGGTGCCAGCCGCCACACTATCCGCGAAGCGATCCGCATGCTCACCGTGGCGGGCATGGTGTCGCGCCGGCCCGGCGTGGGCACGCGCGTCGAGACCGCCAGCGCCAGCACCCGCTTCACGCAGCGCATTTCGCAGTTCCCCGACCTGCTCCAATACGCCCGCAATGCCGCGCTGCTGGTGCAGGACGTACGCACCATCAAGCTGACGCGGCGCCTGGCCGAAACGCTGGGGTGCGAGGCCGGCCAGTCGTGGCTGCACATCAATTCGATCAAGACGCTGGGCGACCAGGACACGCCGGTGGCCTGCACGCTGATCTACGCCGACCCCGCGCATTCCGACCTGCGCGCCGATATCCAGCCACGCATCTCGTTGCTGCGCCTGATCGAAGACCACTTCGGCAACCGCATCCACGAGGTCAACCAGGAATTCTCGGCCACGCCGATTGCGGCCAGTATCGCCCGGCAGCTTCAGGTGGAACCGAAGACGGCAGGCTTTGTCATCACCCGCCGCTACTACGGCAGCGGCGGGGTCTTGCTGCTGGCCACCATCACCACGTTCCCGCACGACAAAATGAAGTATTCGATGTCGCTCAACGTGGCGTAGCCTCGTAACCGTAGTCCGCCTGCGCCGCCGCGGCGCTGATCTTGCCGTCGGCCAGGTCGCGTTCGATGCGGGCGCGGCTGCGCTGGGCCGGCGCGCCATAGCCGCCCGCGCCCGGCGTTTCGATGCGCACGCTGTCGCCCGGCGCCAAAGCGATGTTGGCGGTCTTGGAAAACAGCACTTCCTGACCCGGCGTACCGAAATTGCGAATCAGGCGGGCCCGGCGCCCGTCGCCACCGCCATCCACGCCTGCGGCCACGCCCACCGTATGGCTGTCCGAGCGCGCCGAAAAGACGATGCCCGGTCCCACCGCGCGAATCTGCTTGGCAATGCCCATGCCGCCGCGCGTGCGGCCCGCGCCGCCCGAGTCCTGGATCATCGCGTACTCATCCATCAGCAGCGGGTATTCGTTTTCCAATGCTTCCACGGGCAGGTTCGACGTGTTGGTCATGTGCACGTGCACCGCATCCATGCCGTCGGCATCGAAGCGCGCACCGGCGCCGCCACCCAGCGTCTCCAGATACACGAAATGGCCCGCGCGTTCGCGCCAGCGGCCCGAGAACACGATGGCGGGGCAGCAGTCGTTGCTGGACGCCATGGTCTTTTCCGCCGGCAGCAGGCCGCGGAACGCGCCGAAGATGGCGCCCGCCACTTTCTGCGCGGTGATCGAGCGCGCCCCCACCGCCGCCGGATGTTCGGGGTTGGTGATGGTGCCCACCGGCGCCGACACGCGGATGGGATCGAACAGGCCGGCGTTGGGCGCCAGGTCCGGATCCAGCAGCGCCTTCACGGCGTAGTACACGCAGGCCCGCAGGGCGTTGAACGGCAGGTTCATCGCACCACGCGCCTGTTTGCCCGAGCCTTCGAAATCGAAGTGCAGGCCGTCGCGGCTGACGGTCAGCGTCACCTGGATCGGCACGGGGTCGCCGCCCATGCCGTCGTCGTCCAGGTCGCTGCGGAAGGTGTAGCTGCCCAGCGCCAGTTCCTGGATGCGGTTGAGCAGGCGCCGGCGCGTATACGTGATGACGTCGTCGACCGAACGCAGCACGGCGTCCACGCCCATCTGGCGGATCAGGCCCTGCACCGCGGCCGCGCCGCGGCGGTTGGTGGCCATCTGCACCCGCAGGTCCAGCACGCGTTCTTCGGGGTCGCGGGTGTTGGCGCAGATCAGGCGCAGCAGGTCTTCGTCGACCTCGCCGGCCCGTGCGATGCGGCAGGCCGGAATGCGGATGCCTTCTTCGAAGATCGATTTCAGCCCGCCCGCGATGGACCCCGGCACCGCGCCGCCCACGTCGGAATGGTGCGCGATGTTGGCCGCAAAGAACCGCAGCGTGCCGTCCCAGAACACCGGCGTGACGATGTTGATGTCGGGCAGGTGGCTGCCGTCCGCCAGGTAGGGATCGTTGCAGATGAACACGTCGCCATCGCGAATCTCGCCCTGCGGGAAGGTGCGCAGGATCGCGCCCATGGCGCCGTCCAGCGAGCCCAGGTGCAGCGGAATCTGCGTGCCTTGCGCCACCAGCCGCCCGGCGGCATCGAACAGCGCCACCGAGCAGTCCTTGCGTTCCTTGATGTTGGTCGAGAACGACGCACGCACCAGCGTATTGTTCATGTCCTCGGTAATCGACAGCAGGCGGTTGCAGAACACCTCCATGCCCACGGGGTCGGCCAGCGCCGCGCTCGATTCTTCTTTGGCTTCACGCATCGCAGCCTCCTTGCAGACGGATGATCAGGTTGCCGAATTCGTCGACCACGACGTCCTGGCCGGCGCCAACGACGGTGGTCGAGCTCATTTCTTCCAGCAGGGCGGGGCCGGTGAAGCGCACGCCGGTGGGGACGCGTTCGCGGTCATACACCGGCGTGTCCAGCCAGCCATGGCGGGCGCCGAAATAGGCGCGGCGTTCGCCGATGCGGGCATCCAGCAACGTGCCACCGACATGGCGCGGCGCGAGCGGCGCCTTCACGACCTGGCCCACGGCCTGCATGCGGCAGTTGATGATCTGCACCTTGCGGTCCTCGACCGTGTAGCCGTATTCCCGTTCGTGCGCCTCGTTGAAGCGCCGCGCGAATTCCGCGTAGCCGCCCGCGCCGGTGTCGTCCAGGCTGACCTGCACTTCGAAATTCTGGCCTTCGTAGCGGGCGTCAATGGCGCTGCGAGTCAGGCGCAGCGAGGGTTCGACGCGTTCGTCGTCCAGCCAGCGCCCGGCCTGCCCGCGCAGGCCCTCGAAGATCGCCGACACGCCCGCCCAGGTGGCTTCGCTGGCCAGCGATATCTCGCTGCGCACGAAGTCGAAAGAGATATCGCTCAAGAGAATGCCGCGCGCACACATGGTGCCGGGCTCCTGCGGCACGATCACCACGGGAATGCCGCATTCCTCGGCGACTTCCACCGCATGCAGCGGGCCGGCGCCGCCGTAGGCATACAGCGCAAACTGCGACAGGTCGTAGCCCCGCTCGGTGGACACGGCGCGGATGGCGCGGCTCATGTTGGCCGCCGCGATCCGCAGGATGCCTTCGGCGGCCGTTTCGCGGTCCAGCCTCAGCGGCTGGGCCACGCGCGCATCGATCACCTGGCGCGCGGCCTCGGCGTGCACCGGCATGCGTCCGTTCAAGAGCGCCACGGGGTTCAGGCGCTGCAAGGCAATCTCGGCATCGGTGATGGTCGGCTCGGTGCCGCCACGCCCATAGCCCACCGGCCCGGGCACCGCGCCCGCGCTGTGCGGCCCCACCTTCAGGGCGCCCGCGTCATCCAGCCAGGCAATGCTGCCGCCGCCCGCGCCGATCACGTGGATATCCACCATCGGCGTCTTGACCGGATAGCCGGCCACCTGGCGATGTGACGTGAACAAGGGCCGCCCGTCGCAGATCAGCGACACATCGGTGCTGGTGCCGCCCACGTCGAACGTCACCAGGTTCAGGCTGCCGATGGCGCGCCCCACCGCAGCGGCGCCCACCACGCCCGCGGCCGGCCCCGACAGGCAAGTGCGCACCGGATACTGGCGCACGGTGGCGATCGACATCAGCCCGCCGTTCGAATGGATGGTATGCGGCTCGTGGGCGATGTCCAGATCGCGCACGCGTTGCAGAAAACGTTCGAGGTAGCGCGCCATCTTCGGCCCTACGGCGGCATTGAGCACCGTAGTGGACAGGCGTTCGTACTCGCGGAACTCGGGCAGCACCTCGGACGACAGGCTCACGTACGCATCGGGCATTTCTTCGGCCACGATGCGCGCGGCGGCTTGCTCGTGCGCCGGGTTTCGGTAGGCGTGCAGAAAGCAGATCGTCACGGCGTCGATGCCGGCCTGGGCGAACTTGCGCGCCGCGGCGCGCACCTGTTCGGAGTCCAGCGCGGTCAGTACGTCGCCTTGCGCATTGATGCGTTCGCGCACTTCGACGCGGAACTCACGCGGCACCGCCACCGGCGGTTTGCCGACGCTGTAGTCGTAGAGGTGCGGACGCGTCTGCCGGCCGATCTCCAGCACGTCGCGAAAGCCCTGCGTGGTGATCAGCCCCACGCGGGCGCCCTTGCGCTCGATGATGAGATTGGTGGCCACCGTCGTGCCATGACCCACGTGCGACACCTGCGACGGTGACACCCCGTGGTCCGCCAGCATCTGGCCGATGCCGGTGGCAATGGCCTCTGACGGGTCCTGCGGCGTGGACGGCACTTTGTGAAAGTGCACCACGCCCCGGTCTTCGTCGATCATCGTGAAGTCGGTGAACGTGCCGCCGACGTCTATCCCTATGCGATACATGCTTGTGTTTCCCAGAGAAAAATGAAGGGCGCCGCCGCGTTCAATCCAGGTGGATGCCGGCCTGCTTGACCACGCCGCACCACTTGTTGATTTCGTCCTTGATCATGGTGCCGAAGGCCGGGCCCGACACTTCAGATACCTGCGCGCCCTGCTGTTCCAGATAGGTCTTCATGGCCGGTGCGTGCAGGGTCTGCGCCAACGCATCGGTGAGCTTCTGGCGCAGCGGTTCGGGCAGCTTGGCGGGCGCCAGCATGCCGAACCACACCATGGCCTCGTAGCCCGGATAGCCGGATTCGGCCACCGTGGGTACGTCAGGCAGCATGCTGGAGCGCTGCGGCGAGGTCACCGCCAGCGCCTTGATCTTGCCGTCCTTGATGTAGGGGTAGGACGTCATCACCACGTCCATCATCATGTTGATCTGGCCGCTCACCAGGTCGATCAGCGCCGGGCCCGACCCCCGGTACGGCACGTGCACCATGGACACGCCCGCCGTGTTCTTGAACAGTTCGGCCGCCAGGTGGTTGGAGGTGCCCTGGCCGTTGGAGGCGAACGAGTATTTCTCGGGCTCTTTCTTGAGCAGCGCTACGAATTCCTGCAGTGTGTTGGCCGGCACCGACTGGTTGACCGACATCACGTTGGGAATGGTGGCCACCACACTCAGCGGCGTGAAGTCCTTGACCGGGTCGTAGGGCAGCTTCGAATACACGCAGGGCGCGCTGCCGTGCGTGCTGACGGACCCCATCAGGATGGTGTAGCCATCGGGCGGCTGGCGCGCCACGTAGTCGGTGCCGACGGTGCCGCCCGCGCCGGGACGATTTTCAACGATGACGTTGGCGGACAGGCGCTGACCCAGTCCTTCGGCGACCTTGCGCGCGATCAGGTCGGTGGAACCGCCCGCCGCGAAAGGCACGACAATGCGGATCACTTTGTCGGGCCAGTCGGCTCGCGCCGGCAGGGCGGCCGCGGCCAGCGCGACGCTCCCGAATGCAAGACAGCACTTGCGAATAAACGCTGCGTTCATGGCTTGGTTTCCCCTTGTTGATAGAACTTCCTTGCAGCCGGATCATGCGTGTCCAGCCTGAGAGGCATTGCCTCGGGTTCACTGCAACAACGGGGACATCCTAGGCTTGGCGGGCATCTGCCAGCAGCCCTGGCGGTTTATATTGGTATAGATGCCATTTATAGGTGGGCAGTCGTGAAGAATCCGGACCTGAATCTGCTGCTGCATTTCGATGCGCTGATGGCCTGCCGCAATGTGTCGCGGGCAGCCGAGCAGCTGGGCATCAGCCAGCCTGCGATGAGCGCGGCGATGAACCGGCTGCGCCAGCTGTTCGGCGATCCGCTGCTGGTGCGCGAGGGCGGTGCATGGCAACCGACGTTGCGGGCGCAGGAGCTGCATCAGGGCTTTCAGCCCCTGCTCGAAAGCTGGCGCCGCGCCACCCGCACGCGCGAGGTGTTCGATCCGGCGCATTCGTCGCGCAGCCTGTCGTTCTATGCGACCGACTATGTGCAGTACACGCTGCTGCCCAAACTTATCCCCAGGCTGGCGGTGGACGCGCCGCATTTCCAGCTGCTGATCGTGCCGGCGCGGCCGCAGCATGGCTTGAGCATGCTGGACACCAATCATGTGGAATTGATCGCGGGGTACTTTCCCGACCCCGCACCGGATCTGCGCACGCGCTTCCTGTACCAGGAGCCGGCGGTGTGCATCGTGCGCGAAGGCCACCCGTGCCTGCGCAAGCGCTGGAACCTGGATGCCTACCTGAGCTACGGGCACCTGGACCTGGCCGCCCATACGCGCTATTTCAGCACCGCGATCGATCGCATCCTGATGGGGCAGAACCGCAGCCGGCGAATCGTGGCAACGCTGTCGAGCTACATGGTGTGCCCGTTCATCGTCGAGGCCTCGGACCTGATCGCGACGATGCCGGTCAGCATCGCAAAGGCCATGTCGGGCAGCGCGCGCATCGTGACGTTGAAGGCGCCGCTGAGCCTGCCGGCGATCACGGTGTCGCTGTATTGGCACGAGCGCTACCAGGACGATCCGGCGCACGCATGGCTGCGGCAGTATCTGGCGGGGGTGTTGGGCTAGGGCCTGTCGGGATCGACAGGCCCCGGGGTGTCGCCGTCGCTGGCGCGACCGGCCGCGCTTATTTCAGCGGCATGCAGATGCGCGTCTGCAGTTGTGCGGGCGGGGTGGTGCGCGGGTCGTTCAGGTATTGCTCGAACATGGGAAAGTCGGCGGGGACTTCGCCACTGCCGGGCAGCCATTGGGAGAACATCCAGTTATAGGGCTTGTCCATTTCGTTGTAGGGCCCGGTGTGGGTGAGGATGGCGCAGCGGCCGGCGGGGATCTCGAAGCGTTCGAGTTCGTCGCCCAGGTCGGCGTCGGGCGCGACGGACATGCCGGCCAGGGAACGCAGCTGGCTGACGGGCACTTGTTCGGGGTCGTCCAAGTACACGCCAAAGCCGATGGATTCGGGCATTGCCAGCCCGCGGCTGCCAGCCAGCATGAAGGCGCGGGTGAAGACGGGGCCGATCTCCTGGTAGCTGCCACGGTGCCGCAAGGCGGCCAGAACGGCGCCAGGGAAGGTTTCAATGGTGATGGGGTACATGCGTTGCTCCTGAGGGTCGAAGGGTCGGGAGCGGGCCGCGCGGTAGCGCCCCGGCGAGATGCCGAAGGTGGCGCCGAAGGCTCGGTTGAAGGCGGCGTCCGACTCGTAGCCGGCTCGCTGCGCAACGTCTCGCAGTGAAGCCCCGGTGCCGCCCAATGCGACCGCCGCGCGATGCATGCGGATGCGTTGCACGGTGGCGTTGACCGTTTCACCCATCATGGCGCGGTAGACGCGATGGAAGTGATACGGGGACAGGCAGGCGAGGTCGGCCAGGTGGTACAGGTCCGGGTCGGCGTCGGGGTTGCTTGCCAGCCAGCGCAGGACGGGGTCCATGCGGAGGGCGTATTGGGTTTTGGTTTGGGGTTTCAAGTGCGGGCTCCTTGGGGAGCAATGTAGGGCGTGTTCGTTTGCAGATTTTGCGGTTTTTTGCTGGTGGCGGGTGGAGTTCTTTAGACGCCTGGGGCGCCGGGGCAGTGGGGGTGCGGGGCTACGATTGCGGTCCGGAGCCTTCGCTCCGGACTTGGCTAGGCGCCCCCCCCCGTCCTCATCTCGTCCTCGCCTTCGGCGACTCCTTCGGATTCCGTCGGGCGCATCTACACGCCCCGCACCCCCACTGCCCCGGCGCCCCAGGCTCTGCTCGTTTCAGCTTGGCGGGTGGCGCTGCGCGCTTGCGCCGGCGGCTATCAGTAGCCGCGTGTCGGGTCGTAGATGTTGGGGAGGGCTTCGCCGCGTTCGTTTGCTTCGATCAGCCAGGCGGTGTGTCTGGCGCGTTCTTCGCGGTCGGGGATCGCCGCGCAGTGGGGGGTGATGATGATGTTGGGGTGGGTCCAGAGGGGGGAGTCTGGGGGCAGGGGTTCGGGGTCGAAGACGTCCAGGACGGCCTGGTGCAGGTGGCCGGCGTTCAGGGCGTCAATGACGTCCTGGGTGACCATGTGGGCGCCGCGGCCGGCGTTGATGAGGCTGGCGCCGCGGGGGAGTTGGGCGAAGGTGTCGCGGTTGAGGATGCCGCGGGTGGATTCGGTGGCGGGTAGCAGGCACACGAGGAGATCGGTGCGGGACAGGAATTCGCCGAACTGGGCCTGGCCGGCGTAGGACGGCAGGCCGTCGGGCAGGGTGCTGGCGCCGCGCGACCAGCCGGCGACGGGGAAGCCGACGCGGGACAGCAGGCGGGCGGCGGCGATGCCCAGGTGGCCCAGGCCCATGATGCCGACGCGGATGTCGGCGGCAACGCGCAGGGAGTCGTACAGTTCCCAGTGGCGGCGGGCTTGCTGGTCGATGGCGCGTTTGACGTCGCGGGTCAGCATGAGGGCGCTGGTCAGGACGTATTCGGCCATTTCGGTTTCGGTGCGCGGCGTGACCATGCGGGCGATGCGCAGGTGGCGGGGCCAGGCGGGGTCGGAGACGATGTGGTCGACGCCGGCGCCGGCGCTGATGATGAGTTTGAGGCGGGGGAAGGTGGCGAGGCGGCCGGGGTCGGGGGCCCAGACCAGGGCGTAGTCGACGGTGGCGGGGTCGATGTCGTCGTGCCAATCGACCACGTCCAGGGCGGGCGCGTGGATCTTGAATTTTTCACGCCATTCGTCGATGGCGCGAGGGCTGCCTGACCTGATGATGAGCCGCATGCCTGGCTTACTCCGTTGCGGGCGCGGGGCACCCTGGGGGGATCGGCGCCGCGCCGTCCTCGGTGG
>NZ_JCBANA010000052.1:0-49373 GCF_059760725.1 Achromobacter sp. 1014246743 | reverse complement strand
CGGCAGCGCCGACTGCTTCCCCGTGCGCCGCGTCTACTGCGTGGGCCGCAACTACGCCGCGCATGCCCGCGAGATGGGCTTCGACCCCGACCGCGAACCGCCTTTCTTCTTCTGCAAGCCGGCCGACATGAAGCGGGAAACGCGGGGCGTTCAGGCGATGCGCTCTTCGCGCCACAGGCCCAGGGCGTCCTGCACCGGGCGGTCCGAATAGCTGAACAGCGTGGCGTCGTCCAGCGCCGCCAGTTGCACCGGCAGCCACGACGGCGCCACGAACACGTCGCGCGGGCCGAAGTGGAATTCGGCGTCGCCGATGCGGGCCGTGCCGCGGCCTTCCACCACGCTGTAGACGGTGGAATCGGTGCTGCGAAATGGCTTGCCCTGAAAGCCCGCGGGCAGCAGCTGCATGAAGGTGGCCATGGTGGGCATGGGGTAGCCGCCGGTGGCCGGGTTCAGGTAGCGCAGCTTCACGCCGTCCCAGGGGTCGAGTTCGCCGTGGCGGTAGAGCGAATCCAGGGCTTCGCGGCTGCGCTCGTAGGGGTAGTTGAAGATCGGCGAGGTGCCGCCGGCCGCGCGATGCCGCACGGGCGCCATGTTGTGGCCAAAGCGCGCCATGCTGTCGCCTTCGGGGCGCGTGACGGGTTGGGTGGCCTGCGGGTAGTTCTCGGCAAAGCCCGCGTCCAGAAAGCGCAGCAGCGGAATGTCCAGGCCGTCCAGCCACACGACCGGCTCGCCGCCGTCGACCGTTTCGGCGTTGCCATGGTCGTGCCAGGTCCAGGACGGCGTGATGATGAAATCGCCCGGGTGCATGGTGGTGCGTTCGCCGTTGACCGCGGTGTAGGCGCCGCGGCCTTCGACGATGAAGCGCAGGGCCGACTGGGTGTGGCGATGGCTGGGCGCGATTTCGCCGGGCAGGATCAGTTGCAGGCCGGCGTACAGGCTTTGCGTGATGCTGGCCTGGCCGGGCAGGCCGGGGTTCTCCAGGATCAGCACGCGGCGCACGGCCTCTTCGGCGCTGATGAGCGAGCCCGAGGCCAGCACGTCATCGCGCACGTCGTCGTATTTCCAGAGGGCGGGCACGCAGCGCGGCGCGGGGTGGCGCGGCACCAGGTTGTGCAGCGATTCCCACAGGGGCGCCATGTGTTTCTGCGCGATGCGCGCGTAATAGGCAGCGCGGTCCGCGCCGGGGGGATGGCCGTCGGGCATGGTCTTGTCTCCTGGGCCGGCGTCGGGGCCGGCCTTCTTGTCGGCATGGCCCGCCGTCGCAAGGGGCGCGGCGGGGCCTGATAGGGAGACGATTATGCGGAACGAGCTATGTGTTTTGAAATGAAATTATCTTATTATCCATACCAATAACCATATACGTACGGCGCCGCCCGGCTCACGTACGACACCTCACAAGAGACAAGAGGGCGCCATGGACTGGACCCACCGCCTGCGCCTGCGCAACCTGAAAATGTTGCTCAGCCTGGCCCAGACCCGCAACATCAGCCACTCGGCCGCCATGCTCAACACGACCCAGCCGGGCCTGTCGAAATGGCTGAAGGACCTGGAAGACGATATCGGCCTGCCGCTGTTCGAGCGCCACGCGCGCGGCCTGCGGCCCACGCCGCATGGCGACGTGCTGATCGCGCATGCGCAGCGGGTCGAGGCGCAGCTGGACCGCGCCAGCGCGGACATGGCCGCGCTGCGCGAAGGCGGCGGCGGCCGGGTGGTGATCGGCGCATCGGGCGCTTCGGCGTCCGACACCGTGCCGCTGGCGGTGCTGAAACTGTTGGAGCGCATGCCGCAGGCCCGCGTGAAGCTGGTGGAAGGCACCACCGACCGCCTGCTGGCGCAACTGGCCCAGGGCGACCTGGACATCGTGGTGGGCCGCTCGGCGCCCGAGCACCACGACCCCGCCATCCGCTTCGAAGCCCTGTACCTTGAACCGATCCACCTGGTGGCGCGGCCGCGCCATCCGCTGTTCGCGCTGGAACAGCCGGGCTGGCCGGACCTGCTGTCGTACCGCTGGATCCTCTGGCCCAAGGGCACGCCGATCCGCAACGCAGTCGATGCTGCGCTGGCCGCGGCCGGGCAGGCGCCGCCCGCGGATCACGTGGAATCCAATTCGGTGACCATCAACCTCACGCTGATCAACAACAGCGACATGATCGGCGTGGCCTCGCACCGCGCCGCGCTGCGCTTTGCGCAGATGAAGGCGATGCGCATCATCCCGGTGCGGCTGTCGGGTTTTGGCTCGGTGGCGATGTACTGGCGCGAAGACGCCTTCCGCCCGGCCGCCGTGCAGCAAGCCATGGCGGCCCTGCGCAACACGGTGGCCGAACACGCCCCGGGCGTGACGAGGCTGTGATGGCATCCAGCCCGGGCCTGAACGCGCTGATCGCGCAGTGCCGCAAGCTGGAAGCGGCGCTGCGGGACGAGGCCGGGCGCGAGGATGGCGCGGCGCCAGAGCGGGAGCACCGCGCCGCTGCCACGTCCACCGCCATGCACCGCTTCATTGCCGACGTGGACGCGCGCCAGACCCCGCCCGGCCTGTGGTCGCCGCTGGTGCTGGCGGTGTTGACGATGGTGGGCGGCATCGGCGTGGGCATCGGCCTGTTGAGCCTGCTGCTGCGCCCCGCGGGGCCGGCGTTGGCGGCCTTTGCGCTGGTGCTGGCCTGCGCGGTCACCGCACTGGCGCTGGCCATCGGCGTGGTGGCTTTCATGGGCGGCCACGCGTTCGGCCTGGTGCTGCTCAAGCGCACTGCGCTGACGTTGGCGGCCAGCGGCGTCCTCGGGCTGATCGCCTGGTCGCAAGGGGATATGCGGGCCGTGGGCCCGGTGGTCGCCTTGCTCGGCGGCTCGGGCGCCTGGCTGCTGATGAACAGCAATGCGTTCTATGTGTTCGCGGGCTACCAGATGGCGCGGCGTGTGATGCGGGCGCAGGCGCGGCGGTGTTGAGCCGCTGATCACCGGCCTACAATCAGATCAGACTTGGCGATATTGTTGAATGGTGCGAGTTGTCGCCGATCTGGGTCGCAGCGAAACCATCGCTCTTATGATTGTTTTTCCGGCGTGAAGGATATGACAAATGGCTGAGTTAGTTGATCAGGATGAACCGCTCACCGACGATGAGTTCCGTCGCTTCGAGGCTCTATTCAGCCGAACTCTCCCGGTCTCTTTCCGACAGCATTACATGCGTGACAATGGCGGCGCTCCACATGAGGACGATGTCGAAGCAGGCAGATGGGGACTCGATGTGCATGGGTTCAATCCAATCAAGTACGGGATGTTGTCCATCGAGATGCTCGTCGAAGATTATGGAGATATCGTGCCGAGTAGGGGTGGCTTTGGTACTTGGGCGAAGTGGACGTTCGTCCCTTTTGCATACGACGCGGGGGGACACCCGATATTTCTGTCTTTACGTGACTCAGACTACGGTCATATCTACCTTTATGACCCGGACGGCGGGAACATCTATCTGATCGACCGTTCATTCGAGATTTTTCGAGCGCGCTTGTATGGCGTCGCCGGCAAGAATCCGTGAGCATGGCTGCGCGGCGCGTGATGCAGGCGCAGGCGCGGCGGCCGTAGCCGCCGTCCGGTTGGCCTAGTTGGCGCTGTTGGACCAGCCCTTGGACAGTTCCACCGCCTGGCGCCAGCGCTTCATGCGGGCGTCGCGCACCGATTGCGGCCATGACGGTTCGAACGTGCGTTCGGCCTGCCACTTGGACGCGAATTCATCCTGGCCGGACCAGAAGCCGACCGCCAGCCCGGCCAGGCCGGCCGCGCCCAGCGCGGTGGATTCCGGCACCCGCGGGCGCACCACGGGCACGCCCAGCAGGTCGGCCTGCATCTGCATCAGCAGGTCGTTGCGGGCGGCGCCGCCGTCCACGCGCAGCTCGGTCAGCGCGATGCCGCTGTCGCCGTTCATGCAGGTGAGCAGTTCGGCGCTTTGCAGCGCGATGGATTCGAGCGTGGCGCGGGCGATGTGCGCGCGGGTGGTGCCGCGCGTCAGGCCCACCAGCGTGCCGCGGGCGTAAGGGTCCCAGTGCGGCGCGCCCAGGCCGGCAAAGGCCGGCACCATGAAGACGTCGTCGGTGTCGGCCACGCTGGCGGCCAGCGATTCGATTTCCTCGGACCGCTGGATGATGCCCAGCCCGTCGCGCAGCCACTGCACCGCGGCGCCCGCCACGAACACGCCGCCTTCCAGCATGTAGGTGGGTTGCCAACCGGCCTGGCCCTGCGCCGGCAGGCCCCAGCCGACGGTGGACAGGAGGTGGTTGCGCGACTGCACCGGCTGGTCGCCCACGTTCATCAGCATGAAGCAGCCAGTGCCGTAGGTGTTCTTGGCCATGCCCGGCTTGAAGCAGGCCTGGCCGAAGGTGGCGGCCTGCTGGTCACCCGCCACGCCGGCGATGGGAATGGAGCCGCCCAGCCATTCGGGCAGGGCCTCGCCCACCACCGCGCTGCTGGGCGCGATGGCTGGCAGCACGCTGCGCGGAATGTTGAGCAGCGCCAGGATCTCGTCGTTCCAGTCTTGCGTATGCAGGTCGAACAGCATCGTGCGCGACGCGTTGCTGGGGTCGGTGCTGTGCACCGCGCCGCCCGTCAGTTGCCACACCAGCCAGGTGTCGACCGTGCCGAAGGCCAGTTCGCCGCGCTCGGCCTTCTGGCGCGCGCCGGGCACGTGGTCCAGCAGCCAGGCCAGCTTGGTGCCCGAGAAGTAGGCGTCCAGCACCAGGCCCGTGCGCGCCTGCAGGAAGTCGGCGTGGCCGTCCGCACGCAGCTGGTCGCATAGCGGCGCCGTGCGACGGTCCTGCCAGACGATGGCGCGGGCCAGCGGGCGGCCGGTGGCGCGTTCCCAGATCAGGGTGGTTTCACGCTGGTTGGTGATGCCGATGGCGGCCACGTCGGCGGCGCTGGCGGCGGCGTTGCGCAAGGCTTCGCGGGCCACGTCCAGTTGGCTGTGCCAGATTTCGCCGGGGTCGTGCTCGACCCAGCCCGGCCGCGGATAGTGCTGGCGGAATTCGCGTTGGCCGATGCCGCGCACCACGCCGTCGCGATCGAACACGATGGCGCGGGAGCTGGTGGTGCCCTGGTCCAGGGCTAGGACAAATTCATTCGTCGTCACTTTGTTTGGCGCCGTTCAGGTGTGCCCCGGCCAGAGGATCGAGGCGTCTAAAGGAAAAGACCGAGGCCGCGCACAGCAGGCCGATGACGATGAAGCCGGCGATGACGTCGCCGACCGCCAGTGTTTCGGCGCCGCGCAGCGTCATGCTGATGTTCAGCGTGACGGCGGCCACACCCACGCCAAGGCTGATGCCCAGTTGCTGCGCCATGGCGGCAAAGCTGCTGGCGCGGCTCATCTTGGCAGGGGGGATGTCGGCATAGGTTAGCGTATTTACCCCCGTGAATTGCAGCGAACGGAAGAAGCCGCCGACCAGCAGGATGGCGATCAGCAGCCACACCGGCGTGGCCGGCGTGAAGGTGGCGCACACCATGATGAAGATGCCGGTCAGCACGGCGTTCACGGTCAGCACGCGGCGAAAGCCGAAGTGGCGCACGATGGGGGTGGCGACGAATTTCATCAGCAGGGCGCCGGCCGCGCTGGCAAAGGTGATCAGGCCGGCCGAAAACGGCGACAGGCCGAAGCCCACCTGCAGCAGCATCGCCAGCAGGAAGGGCGTGGCGCCCACGGCGAAGCGGCACAGGTTGCCGCCCAGCGTCGAGATGGCGAAGGTGGGGATGCGCATCAGCGACAGGTCGATGATGGCGTAGTCGATGCGCCGCGCGTGCCAGCCATAGGCCAGGCCGCAGGCCGCGCCCAGCGCGATCAGGCCCAGCAGGGCAGGCAGCGGCATCACGTCGCGGCCGATGGCCTCGAAGCCGCTGACCAGGGCGGCCAGGCACACGGCGCTGAGCAGAAAGCCCAGCCAGTCCAGGCGCGGCGCGGTTTCTTCCTTGATTTCGGCCACGAAGCGCAGCACCAGGGCGATGCCCAGCACGCCGATGGGGATGTTGATCAGGAATATCCAGTGCCACGACATGTAGGTGACCATGAAGCCGCCCAGCGGCGGCCCGATCACCGGCCCCAGCAGCGCCGGGATCGACAGGAACGACATGGCCTTGAGCAGGTCCTGCTTGGGCACGGTGCGCAAGAGGATGATGCGCCCCACCGGCACCATCATGGCCCCGGCCATGCCCTGGATGACCCGGGCGACGACCAGCTGGGGCAGGTCCTGCGACAGGGCGCAGGCCACCGAGCTGAGCGTGAACAGGCCGATGGCGGCCACGAACACCCGGCGCGCGCCGTAGCGGTCTGCCGCCCAGCCGCTGACGGGCACGAATACGGCCACCGACAGCAGGTACGAGGTAATGGCGACGTTCAGCCGCACCGGGGTCGATCCCAGGGCCCGGGCCATGGCCGGCAGGGCGGTGGCCACCACGGTGGCGTCCAGCATCTGCATGAACAGCGCACAGCCCACGATGAAGGGAATCATTCGCGCCGCGCGCACCGCGTCCGGGGTGGTAGGGGGAGCGGGATTGGCTGCGGCTGCGGATTCTGCGGACATGGCGGGAGGGGGCGTTGGAGCCAAAAGATTGTAACGCCGGGGCCCGGTCCCGCGTGCAGTAAACTCCGGGTATCCGAAACCCAATGAAATTGGTGCCATGGCGACCAACTACGAATCCGAGATCACCCTTTTCCTGAAAGACTTCAAGCAGTCGCATCCTGGCACCGAAGAACGCCAGCGCGAAGGCCGCGCCCGTCTTTGGGACAAGCCCCAGGACCCGGAACTGCTGGAAGGCTTCCGCGCGGCGCGCGTGCCGCAAAAGCCGTACGTGTATCAGGCCGACTGATCTCGCTGCGGCAACCATGGCCCACCCCCCCTCCGTCCCGGGCGATGCCCTGGCCGCGCTAGTGGAACCGCCCGTCGACAGCACCCCCGACACGATAGACAGCGTGGCGTTCGCGCGTCTGTACGGCGAGCCGCTGTTCCAGATGCCGACGGACCTGTACATTCCGCCGGACGCGCTGGAGATCTTCCTCGAGGCGTTCGAGGGGCCGCTGGACCTCTTGCTCTACCTGATCCGCAAACAGAACTTCAATGTGCTGGACATCCCCATGGCGGATGTCACGCGGCAGTACCTGTCGTATGTAGACCAGATCCGCATCCACAACCTTGAGCTGGCGGCCGAATACCTGCTCATGGCGGCGATGCTGATCGAGATCAAGTCGCGCATGCTGCTGCCGGTGAAAAAGACCGACACCGGCGAAGAACCCGAAGACCCGCGCGCCGAACTGGTGCGCCGCCTGCTCGAATACGAGCAGATGAAGCTGGCCGCCCAGAAGCTGGACGCCATGCCCCAGCTGGGCCGCGACTTCGTCAGCAGCCATGCCGTGGCCGACCTGAGCGTCGAGCGCATGCTGCCCGAAGTCAGTGTCGATGACCTGCGCGAAGCCTGGGCCGACATCATGAAGCGGGCCAAGCTCAACCAGCACCACCACATCACGCGCGAGCAGCTCTCGGTACGCGACCACATGACGCACATCCTGCGGCGCCTGAACGACGTGCGCTTCATGGAATTCGGCGACCTGTTCATGGAACGGGTGCGCGAAGGCGCGCCCGCGGCGGTCGTCGTGGTGCACTTCATCGCCATGCTGGAACTGGCCCGTGAATCCTTGCTGGAAATCACGCAGGCCGAACCCTATGCTCCCATCTACGTGCGCCTGGCCTACACCAGCGTCGCGGCGGTCGCGGCCTAGGTCCTTTTCGTCAACAGGCCCTGAACCTGACCGGGCTGCCCCCAACCCCGGAGAATTCCCTTGAAAGTCGTACACACCATCCAGGAATTGCGCGACCAGCTGCGCGGCCAGAACCGCGTGTCGTTCGTGCCCACCATGGGCAACCTGCACGAAGGCCACCTGGCGCTGATGAAACTGGCGCGCCAGCATGGCGACCCGGTGGTGGCCAGCATCTTCGTGAATCGCCTGCAGTTCGGGCCCAATGAAGATTTCGACCAGTACCCGCGCACCCTGGCCGCCGACATCGAAAAGCTGGAACGCGAACGCGACGTCTACGTGCTGTTCGCGCCCAACGAGCGCGAGATGTACCCCGAACCCCAGAACTATCGCGTGCAGCCGCCCGATGACCTGGGCGACATCCTGGAAGGCGAATTCCGCCCGGGTTTTTTCGCGGGTGTCAGCACCGTGGTGCTCAAGCTGTTTTCCTGCGTGCAGCCGCGCGTGGCCGTGTTCGGCAAGAAGGACTACCAGCAGCTGATGGTGGTGCGCAACATGTGCCGCCAGTTCCAGTTGCCCGTCGAGGTACTGGCGCACGAGACCGTGCGCGCCGACGACGGCCTGGCCTTGTCTTCGCGCAACCGCTACCTGAGCGATGCCGAACGCGCCGAAGCCCCGGTGCTGTACGCGCAGCTGCAGCACATCGGCCAACGCCTGGCCGCCGGTGAGCGCGATGCGGCCGCCCTGGAACGCGATGCGACCCAGGCCCTGACCGACCGCGGCTGGCGCGTGGACTACATCGCCCTGCGCCGCCAGCGCGACCTCAAGCGCCCCGAAGCCGCCGACCTGCAGGCCGGCGAGCCGGTGGTGGTGCTGGCCGCCGCCAAGCTGGGCGCCACCCGCCTGATCGATAACCTGGAACTGTCCTACACCGCGTAGGGTGTCCGGCGGGCGGCCGGGTCGTGGCCCGGGGCGTGCTTGCGTGCCGGTGCCAGGGGGGCCGGCCAGCAGCCCCGGCGACGCCGCGGCCCCTGTCAGAATTGCCAGCTTACGGCGGCGTCGGTCGCCGGGCAGACTCACTGCAATCCTTCATTGCAGAGCCGAGTCCACCCATGCAGACACCCCGTCCCGACCTCCATGCCGTCCTGTCCGCCCTGACCCCGCGCGAGCGGCAAATCGTTGCCTACGTTGCGGCGGGCCGCCCCAACAAGTTCATCGCCATCGACCTGGGCATTTCCCTGCGCACCGTGGAATCCCACCGCGCCCGCATCTTCACCAAGCTGCGGGCGCGCAATGCCATGCAGTTGGCGTGCCGGCTGTGCGCCCATGGCCGGTCGGGCGCCTCGCCCGTGCTGGGCATCACGCAGGAAGATCCTTTGCTGTCTTTGGCGGCCCCGCCCGCGTGGGCGGCAGCTGCGCCAGTGGCGGCGCATTGGTTGCATGAACCGCAGGACGCCCGGGCGGGGTATGCGGCCCGGGCTGCGCCGGCCGGCGACCTCCCGGGCACGGCCACGGGCGGGTCTGGCGCGGATGCCGCCCCGAACGGGCAGCCTGGCCCCGAAATTTCTGATAAAAGCGCGTGATTCAACGCCTGTGGAGTAAGTGGGTGCTTACATCAATCCCGCTGGCGCCCAAAATTCAGGGCCTGGCGAACGTGAAGTTCGGCAGGCCCTGGAAGGGAAGCGCCAAGGTCAGGCCAGGCGGAACGACCGGCCCGGCAGGCTTACGGGCACTGGGGCGCGTTGGCCTTGGCCAGCTCGTCGATCGGGTCCAGATCCGGCTGGCGGGTCAGGTTGTAGTTCAGGTTGGGCGTCTGGCCACCAATGGAACGCACGCGCAGCACGTTATTGGCCGCCACCAGGAATTCCACCCGCACATTGCCCTGGCCATCCAGCAAGATCACGCGCGGCGGGCGTTCGTCGGTGGCATCCCAGCAGCCTTGTTCCACGACCGGTGCGGCCTTCTTGGCGGCATCTTCCAGGTAGGCCGTGCGGCCGCGCCAGCGGCCATTGGGCGCCAGCGTCAGCGTGACGCGCTGGGCCGTGCACTGCATGGCGGGCGAGAAACACGGCAGGGTGCCCATGTAGGTTTGCGGTTGCGGCACCAGGCTGTTGGCAGCGGCGCTATGGGGGGCACCGCCGGCGCCGCCCACGGGCGCGGCGACCGGCGCGGTGGCCGACCCGGCCGACACCGAGCCGCCTTCGGCGCCTTCCGGTACGGCCTGGCCGTCTTCGGTGACGTTGCCGCCCTGGGCGGGCTGGCTGGCTTGGGCCTGGGTTTTCTTCTGGTCGGGCTTGAGCGCGATCTGCACTTGCGAGGGCGCGCGCAGCACGGTGCGGTAGCCGGCGCCCGAGCCCTGGTACTGGGCGTCGGTGACCGTGCTTTCGACCGGCGGGTCGTAGTAGCCTTCGGTGCGTTGCTGGGCGCAGCCCGCAGCGCCCAGTACCGTGCCCGCTAACAGCAGCCCCACGATGCTGAGTTTGCGGGGGCGGGAGGGGATATCGACGCGCGCGGCCATGGCAGCTGATCCGTAAGTTGAGTCTGTCTCCGATTTTACGCACTTATGCGAAGATTCGATACGTTCCCCCACACCCCGAAAGACACTGTTCGTCCTTTATGCACAAATTACGACACGGTCCCAGGCGGCCAGCCTGCCGTTTTGCCGAAAATGCCGGATGTTCGGCAGGGCGGACCGCGTCTCGGGGCTTCGCATGACCTCCTTGTGGCATGTCTTTCCGTTACCGCTGGCCGCGTTCATCGGCCTGGCCGCGGGGGTTGGCCTGTTCGTGGGCGGCTGGCTGACCCGGCTGACCTACCGGCTGCCGCGCATGATGGAACGCGAGTGGCAGGCCCAATGCCTGGACGCCGTGGGCAAGGCCCGGCCACCGGCCGATTACGGCCTGCTGGCGCCGCCTTCGCATTGCCCGCATTGCCAAGCCCCCGTGGCCGGCTGGCGCCGGCTGCCGCTCGCGGGCTGGCTGGCGCTGCGGGGCCGCTGCGCCGCGTGCCACGGCGTGATCGGCTGGCGTTACCCCGCCATTGAACTGACCACCTGCGTGCTGTTCGCCGCCTGCGCCTGGCGCTTCGGCGCCACGCCCATCGCGCTGTGCGCCATGGGCCTGTCGGCCGCGCTGGTGGCGTTGGCCTGGATCGACCTGGAATCCACCTTGCTGCCCGATTCCATCACCCTGCCGCTGGCCTGGGCGGGCCTGCTGGTGAACCTGTTCGACGCCTTCACCACGTTGCAGCTGGCGGTGGTGGGCGCGGTGGCCGGCTACCTGTTCCTGTGGGTTATCTTTCATGCCTTCCGCCTGCTGACCGGTCGCGAGGGCATGGGTTTTGGTGATTTCAAGCTGCTGGCCGCGCTGGGGGCGTGGTTTGGCGTGGGCGCCTTGCCGATGCTGCTGCTGGGCGCCTCGGTGGTGGGCGTGGTGATCGGCGGGGCGCAAACCCTCAGCGGCCGTGCCAGCCGCGGGCAGGCCTTGCCTTTCGGGCCGTACCTGGCGCTGGCCGGTGTGGTGGTGCTGCTGTTGGGGGGCGAGCAGGGCCTGGGCTGGTTGCTGGGCTGACCCTGGCCGCAACGCGGACGCCGCTCACCCAGCCGATGCCGCCCACCCGCCGATGCGGCCCATCCGCCAATGCCGGTTACTCATCGATGCAATCCCCCGCCATGGCAGGCTCTACCGTTCTAGTTCGCAAGGAATGACGCACATGTTCAATATCGGCCTGACAGGCGGCATCGGTTCCGGCAAGTCGCGCGTGGCCGACATGCTGGGTGAATGGGGCGCATCGGTCGTCGATACCGACGAGATTGCACGCGCCCTGACGGCCGCTGGCGGTGCCGCGATGCCCGCCATCGAACGTGAGTTCGGGCCCGCGGCCTTGACCGCCGACGGCGCCTTGAACCGCGACTGGATGCGCGAGCGCGCCTTCGCCGACCCGCAGGTCCGCCTGCGCCTGGAAGCCTTGCTGCATCCGGTCATCGGCCAGGAAACCGAGCGCCAGGCCGCGGCCGCGCGCGGGCCTTATCTGGTGTTCGTGGTGCCGCTGCTGGTCGAGTCGATTGCGCGTTGGCGCGACCGCGTCGACCGCATCTGCGTGGTCGATTGCGACCCCGAAACCCAAGTGGCGCGCGTGCGTTCGCGCAGCGGGCTGACGGACTCTGCCATCAGGCGTATCATGGCGGCACAGGCTGCGCGGGCAAGCCGGTTGGCAGTCGCCGACGATGTCATCAATAACGACGGTGCGACCTCACCGGACCAATTGCGCGCGCAGGCAAAGACCCTGCATGATCGCTGGCTGGCGCTGGCGGCCACGACGGGCCGGCAAGCCCAGGGCTTGTCCGGCACCCCTGAATAATCTCGGCCTCCAGGCCGACCTCTGATGGGCCTGTTTACAAGCGTGATTGTTTTTGAATATCCCTTCAATGAGCGCATCCGCGCTTACCTGCGGCTGGAATACCTGTTCGACAGGCTGTTCTTCTTCGCCCGCGAGGGAGACTCACGCCAGCACCAGGTCGCCGTCACCTCGCTGTTCGATCTGCTCGACGCGTGCGAACGCACCGACGTCAAAGGCGCCGTGCTGCAAGACCTGGAACGCCAACGCGTGGCCCTGATGGGCCTGCGCGACCACCCCGGCGTGGCGCAAGATGCGCTGGAAGGCATGCTGCGCGAACTGGAAAAAGTCTCGGCGGCCCTGGCCGCGCCCGGCAAGACCGGCCAATCGCTGCGCGAAAACGAATGGCTGACCAGCCTGCGCGGGCGCCTGTCGGTGCCCGGCGGCGCCACCCAGGTCGACATGCCCTCGTACTACGCCTGGCAGCACAAGTCCGAGGCCGCGCGCTGCGCCGACCTGCAAGCCTGGCTGGCGCCTTTCGGGCCGCTCTACGACGGCCTGACCCTGGCGCTGCGCCTGTTGCGCGAATCCGGCCGCAAGACCGACATCGTGGCCGAACAGGGCGCCTACCAGCAGATGCTGGCCGGCAAGCAGTTCCAGCTGCTGCGCGTATGGGTGGACGCGGCCCAGGGCGTGTTTCCCGAAATCAGCGCCAATAAGTACATGATCTGGATCCGCTTTTCGACGCAAGACGGCGAATTCAAGCCCCAGCAGGTCGCCCGGGACGTCCCCTTCCAGATGACGCTCTGCAATTCCTGATCCGCACGGGCGGCCCCGTCCGGGCTGGCGCCCTGCCCAGGTCCCGATTCCTGTTGCGCGCTATTTCAGTCGTAACGGCCAATCGCTGAAATGACGGTTGTCTAGTACACAATACGGCTTTCTCCGTCCGTGCCGGAACCGTTTCCCATGTCCGATAGTCGTCCCGTTTCCCCGACCTCCCGCTGGACCCGCCGCAGAATCATCGGGGTGGTGGTGCTTTTGCTGGTGGTGGCCGGCATTGCCTGGGTGGCGCTGCGGCCGGCAGCCACGCCGGGCGGCGCGGGGGGCGGACGCCCGGGCGCAGGCGGGCGGCCCAACATGGCGGCGGCCATGGCCAACCTGGCCGTCCCGGTGCGCGTGGCCACCGCCGTGACGCAGGACATCGACATTTTCCTGAAGTCGCTGGGCACCGTGACCGCCTACAACACCGTTACCGTGCGCAGCCGCGTCAGTGGCGAGCTGGTGGACGTGCCGTTCCAGGAAGGGCAGATGGTCAAGGCCGGCGACCTGCTGGCCCAGGTGGACCCGCGCGCCTTCCAGGTGGCCCTGGACCAGGCCCGCGGCACCCAGATGCAGAACCAGGCGCTGCTCGAGAACGCGCGCCGCGACCTGCAGCGCTACCAGGCCCTGTTCAAGCAGGACTCCATCGCCAAGCAGCAGGTCGACACCCAGGCCGCGCTGGTGCGCCAATATGAAGGCACCATCAAGAGCGACCAGGCCAACGTCGACAATGCCCGCCTGCAACTGGATTACGCGCGCATCACCGCGCCCATCAGCGGCCGCCTGGGCTTGCGCCAGGTCGACCGCGGCAACCTCGTGTCCAGTTCGGACACCAACGGCTTGGTCGTGATTACCCAGACCCAGCCGATTTCGGTGGTGTTCACGCTGCCCGAAACCCAGTTGCCCGAAGTGCGCGCCGAACTGGCCCAGGGCCGCACCCTGGCGGTCGAGGCCTATGACCGCGCCGATACCCGCCGCATTGCCGCCGGCAAGCTGGAAACGCTGGACAACCAGATCGACGTCACCACCGGCACCCTCAAGCTCAAGGCCAAGTTCGACAACCAGGACGACGCGCTGTTTCCGAACCAGTTCGTCAACGTGCGCCTGCACGTGCTGACGCGCAAGGACGTCACCGCGATTCCCACGGCGGCGATCCAGCAGGGGTCCGCCGGCGCGTTCGTGTTCCAGGTGCAGCCGGACAACACGGTGCAGGTCAAGCAGGTCAAGCTGGGCGCCATCAACAACGGCATGGTGGCCGTGAACGAAGGGCTGCAGCCCGGCGACCGCGTCGTGACCGAGGGCACCGACCGCCTGCGCGCTGGCGCCAAGGTCGAGGTCGTGGGTGGCGCCGAGGTGATTCCCAAGGATAAGTCGCTGGGCGGGGGCGCCCCGGCGGGCACCACGCCGGCGACCCGGTAAGCCAGGGATATCGCCGTGAGCCCGTCGCGCCTGTTCATCCTGCGGCCCGTGGCCACCACGCTGTCGATGGTGGCCATCCTGATCGCGGGCTTCATCGCCTATCGCCTGCTGCCCGTCTCGGCCCTGCCCGAGGTCGACTACCCCACCATCCAGGTGACCACGCTGTATCCGGGCGCCAGCCCGGACGTGATGACCTCGCTGGTGACGTCGCCGCTGGAACGGCAATTCGGCCAGATGCCGGGCCTGAACCAGATGTCGTCCACGAGTTCAGGCGGCGCGTCGGTCATCACCATGCAGTTCAACCTGACGCTGCCGCTGGACGTGGCCGAGCAACAGGTGCAGGCGGCCATCAATGCCGCCTCGAACCTGCTGCCCAGCGATCTGCCGGTGCCGCCGACGTACAACAAGGTCAATCCGGCGGACGCCGCGGTGCTGACCCTGGCAATCACCTCGCCCACCATGCCGCTGCCGCAGGTGCGCGACCTGGTCGATACGCGGGTGGCGCAGAAGCTGTCGCAGATTCCCGGGGTGGGCCTGGTCAGCGTGGCAGGCGGGCAGCGCCCGGCCGTGCGGGTGCAGGTCAACCCGCAGGCGCTGGCGGCCAACGGGCTGGGGCTGACGGATCTGCGCACCGCAGTGGTGGGCGCCAACGTCAACCAGCCCAAGGGCAACCTGGACGGGCCGCTGCGCTCGACCACCATCAATGCCAATGACCAGCTCAAGTCGCCCACCGACTACAACGACCTGATCATTGCCTACAAGAACAACGCGCCGCTGCGCCTGTCCGACGTGGCGCGCGCGGTGGAAGGCGCCGAAGACACGCGCCAGGCGGCCTGGGCCGGTGACAAGCCGGCCATCTTGCTGAACATCCAGCGCCAGCCGGGTGCCAACGTCATCGACGTGGTCAATCGCATCCAGAAGCTGCTGCCGCAACTGCGCGCGGCGCTGCCGGCCACGCTGGACGTGACGGTGGTGTCCGACCGCACCCAGACCATTCGCGATTCGGTGGCCGACGTGCAGTTCGAAATGCTGCTGGCGGTGGGGCTGGTGGTGATGGTGACGTTCGTCTTCCTGCGCAGCCTGACCGCCACGTTGATTCCCAGCGTGGTGGTGCCGCTGTCGCTGGTGGGCACGTTCGGCATCATGTACCTGGCCGGGTTCTCGATCAACAACCTGACGCTGATGGCGCTGACGATCGCCACCGGCTTCGTGGTGGACGACGCCATCGTCATGATCGAGAACATCGCGCGCCACATCGAAGAGGGCGAAACGCCGCTGCAGGCGGCGCTCAAGGGCGCCTCGCAGATCGGCTTCACGCTGATCTCGCTGACGTTCTCGCTGATCGCGGTGCTGATCCCGCTGCTGTTCATGACCGAAGTGGTGGGACGGCTGTTCCGCGAGTTCGCCATCACGCTGGCGGTGTCGATCCTGATATCGCTGGTGGTCTCGCTGACGCTGACGCCGATGATGTGCGCGCGCCTGCTGCGCGCCGAATCCGAACAGAAGCACGGCCGGTTCCACCAGGCCACCGGCGCCTTCATCGACCGCGTCATTGCCGCCTACGACCGCATGCTGCAGAAGGTGCTGCGCCACCAGCCCTTGACCTTGCTGGTGGCCCTGGCCACGTTCGCGCTGACGGTGCTGCTGTATATCCTGGTGCCCAAGGGCTTTTTCCCGCAGCAGGACACCGGGCTGATCCAGGCCATCACCCAGGCGCCGCAATCCATTTCGTTCACGGCCATGGCCGATCGCCAGCAGGTCGCGGCGCGGCTGGCGCTGGAAGACCCGGACGTGCAGGCGGTGTCCTCGTTCATCGGCGTGGATGGCAGCAACGCCACGCTCAGCGCCGGGCGCATGCAGATCGCGCTCAAGCCGCAGGCCGAGCGCAAAGGCGATCTCGCCACCGTGATGGCGCGGTTGCAGCAGTCGTTTGCCAAGCAGGACGGCCTGACGGTCTACATGCAGCCGGTGCAGGACCTGACGATCGAAGACCGCATCAGCCGCACGCAGTACCAGATGACGGTGTCCAACCCCGACCTGGCGGTGCTGAGCGAATGGACGCCCAAGCTGATCGACCGCCTGCGCCAGGTGCCGGGCCTGAAGGACGTGACCGACGACCTGCAGGACGACGGTCTGCAGACCTGGGTCGAGATCGATCGCGATGCGGCTTCGCGCCTGGGAATCACGGCGGCGGTGGTGGATGAGGCGCTGTACGACGCCTTTGGCCAGCGCCTGATCTCCACCATCTTCACCCAGTCCAACCAGTATCGCGTGGTGCTGGAAGTGCAGCCGCAGTTCCAGATGAACCCGGCCGCGCTGGGGCAGATCCATGTGCCGACGTCCAGCGGCACGCAGGTGCCGCTGTCGTCGATTGCCCGCATCACCGAAGGCAAGACGGTGCTGGCCGTGAACCGGCTGGACCAGTTTCCGATGGTGACGGTGTCGTTCAACCTGGCGCCCGGCGCGTCGCTGTCGGCGGCGGTCGAGGCCATTACGGCAGCCGAAGCCGAGATCGGCATGCCGGCCAGCATCGAGACGCGCTTCCAGGGCGCGGCGCTGGCGTTCCAGAATTCGCTGACCAGCACGCTGTGGCTGATCCTGGCGGCGATCGTCACCATGTACATCGTGCTGGGCGTGCTGTACGAAGGCTACATCCATCCCATCACCATCCTGTCGACGCTGCCGTCGGCCGGCGTGGGGGCGTTGCTGGCATTGCTGATCAGCGGCACCGAGCTGGACATGATCGGCATCATCGGCATCATCCTGCTGATCGGCATCGTCAAGAAGAACGCGATCATGATGATCGACTTCGCGCTGGACGCCGAGCGCAAGCGCGGCCTGTCGCCGCGGGCGGCGATCCATGAGGCGGCCCTGCTGCGGTTCCGGCCCATCCTGATGACCACGCTGGCCGCGCTGTTCGGTGCGTTGCCGCTGATGCTGTCGTCGGGCACCGGCGCCGAGCTGCGCCAGCCGCTGGGCCTGGTGATGGTGGGCGGCCTGCTGCTCAGCCAGGTGCTGACCCTGTTCACCACGCCCGTGATCTACCTGATGTTCGACCGCATGTCGCGGCGCTGGCGCAGCATGCGCGAGGCCCGCGCCGGGGACGTGCGATGATCCTGTCGGCCCCCTTCATCGTCCGGCCGGTGGCGACCACGCTGCTGTCGCTGGCGGTCGTGCTGGCGGGCATGCTGTCGTTTTTCCTGCTGCCGGTGGCGCCGCTGCCGCAGGTGGACATCCCCACCATCTCGGTGTCGGCCAGCCTGCCGGGCGCCAGCCCAGAGACCATGGCGTCCAGCGTGGCCACACCGCTGGAACGTTCGCTGGGCAGCATCGCGGGCGTGACCGAAATGACGTCCAGCAGCTCGCAGGGCTCGACCCGCGTGACGCTGCAGTTCGATCTGTCGCGTGACATCAACGGCGCGGCGCGCGACGTGCAGGCGGCCATCAACGCGGCCCGTTCGCTGTTGCCGACCAGCCTGCGCAGCAACCCCACTTATCACAAGTCCAACCCGTCGGACGCACCCATCATGACCCTGGCGCTGACGTCCGACACGCTCAGCCAGGGCAAGATGTACGACCTGGCGTCCACCATCGTCGCGCAGAAGCTGTCGCAGGTGGACGGGGTGGGCGAGGTCACGGTGGGCGGCAGTTCGCTGCCGGCGGTGCGCGTGACGGTGCTGCCGGGGGCGCTGGCCAACCGCGGCGTATCGCTGGACGAGGTACGCACGGCGCTGGCCAATGCCAACGCCAACCGGCCCAAGGGCGTACTGGAAAACGACCGCTATCACTGGCAGATCATGGTCAACGACCAGCTCAGCCGGGCCGAGCAATACCGGCCGCTGATCGTGGCCTGGCGCGACGGTGCGCCGGTGCGTGTGTCGGACGTCGCCAAGGTCGAGGATTCGGTCGAAGACCTGTACCAGACCGGCTTCTACAACCAGCGCAATGCCATCCTGATGATCGTGCGGCGCCAGGCCGACGCCAACATCATCGAGACCGTGGACGCGGTGCGGGCGCAACTGCCGGTGTTGCTGGCGCTGATGCCGGCCGATGTGCAGCTGACCGTGGCGCAGGACCGCACGCCCAGCATCCGCGCGTCGCTGCACGAGGCCGAACTGACGCTGATCATCGCGGTGGGCCTGGTGGTGCTGGTGGTGCTGCTGTTCCTGCGGCGGTGGCGGGCGGCCATCATCCCCAGCATTGCGGTGCCGGTGTCGCTGATCGGTACCTTCTGCATCATGTATCTGTGCGGCTTCACGCTGAACACCATTTCGCTGATGGCGCTGATTGTCGCCACCGGCTTCGTGGTGGACGACGCCATCGTGGTGCTCGAGAACATCATGCGCCACGTCGAGAACGGCATGTCGCCGATGCGGGCGGCGCTGCGCGGTTCGCGCGAGGTCGGCTTCACCGTGCTGTCGATGAGCCTGTCGCTGGTGGCGGTGTTCATTCCCATCCTGCTGATGGGCGGGGTGGTGGGGCGGCTGTTTCGCGAGTTCGCCGTGACGCTGTCGGCGTCCATCATGGTGTCGCTGGTGGTATCGCTGACCTTGACGCCCATGATGTGCGCCCGCTTGCTCAAACCCGAGCCCAAGGAACCCGAGCCGCCCGGCCGGCTGGCGCGCTGGGCCGAAAGCGGCTTTGCCTGGATGCAGGACGGCTACCGCCGCAGCCTGGCGTGGGCGCTGGCGCACAGCCGCCTGATGATGGTGATACTGGCCGCGGCGGTGGGCCTGAATGTCTACCTGTACACCGTCGTGCCCAAGGGCTTTTTCCCGCAGCAGGACACCGGCCAGCTTCTGGGCTTTTTCCGGGTGGACCAGGGCACGTCGTTCCAGGCCACGATTCCGAAGCTGGATGCGCTGCGCAAGATCGTGCTGGCGGATCCGGCCGTGCAGAGCATGACCGGCTACGCCGGCGGGCGCGGCGGCAGCAACAGCAGCTTCATGCAGATCCAGCTCAAGCCGCTGGGCGAACGCCAGGCGTCGGCCGACCAGGTCATCAACCGCCTGCGCGCCCGGTTGCAGAACATGCCCGGGGCACGCATGTTCCTGGTGTCGCAGCAGGACATCCGCATCGGCGGCCGGCAGAGCCAGGGCTCGTACGACTACACCCTGATGTCGGGCGACCTGCAATTGCTGCGCACCTGGATGCCCAAGGTGCAGCTGGCGATGTCGAAGATTCCCGAGATCACCGACGTGGATACCGACGTCGAGGACAAGGGCCGCGAGATCAATCTGGTGATCGACCGCGAGGCCGCCACGCGGCTGGGCGTGAGCATGTCGACGATTTCGACGGTACTGAACAATTCCTTCAGCCAGCGGCAGGTGTCGGTGATGTACGGGCCGTTGAACCAGTACCACGTGGTGCTGGGGGTGGACGCGAAGTTCGCGCAGGACATCGAATCGCTCAAGCAGGTGGAAGTGATTACCTCGACCGGGGCGCGCGTGCCGATGGCGGCGTTTGCGCGTTTCGAGAACGCCAACGCGCCGCTCAGCGTGCAGCACCAGGGGCTGTTCGTGGCGGACACGGTGTCGTTCAGCCTGGCGCCCGGCGTGTCGCTGGGGCAGGCCACGGCGGCCATCGATGCGGCGGTGGCGCGCATCGGCCTGCCGTCGGACCAGATCCAGGCGGGATTCCAGGGCACGGCGGCCGCGTTGCAGCAGACGCTGGCGCAGCAGCCTTGGCTGATCCTGGCGGCGCTGGTCACGATGTATATCGTGCTGGGCATCCTGTACGAGAGCTTCGTGCACCCGCTGACGATTCTGTCGACCTTGCCCTCCGCCGGCCTGGGGGCGCTGCTGGCGTTGCTGCTGGTGCGCACCGATTTCACCCTGATCGCGCTGATCGGGGTGTTCCTGTTGATCGGCATCGTCAAGAAGAACGCCATCATGATGGTGGACTTTGCGCTGGATGCCGAGCGCAACCAGGGCATGGCGCCGCGTGAAGCCATCTTCCAGGCCTGCCTGACGCGTTTTCGCCCGATCATGATGACCACCATGGCGGCCATCTTCGGTGCGCTGCCGCTGGTGGTGGCCACCGGCGCCGGCGTCGAGATGCGCCAGCCGCTGGGCATTACCATCGTGGGCGGGCTGGTGCTGAGCCAGATCCTGACGCTGTACACCACCCCCGTGGTTTATCTTTACCTAGACCGTTTCCGTCTCTGGGCCGCGCGCGGGCGCACCCGGCGAACGGGCGGCGACGCTTCCATAGAACAAATATGATCCGCAACGCCAAGCCTTCTTCCTACGCAATCCTGCCGCGCGCGGGCGCGGTGCTGGCGCTGTGCGCCGCGCTGGGCGCCTGCGCCGTCGGCCCTGATTACCAGCGCCCGGCGCTGGACGTGGGCGCGGCCTACAAGGAAGGGCAGGTCGAAGTGCCGGGCTGGAAGCGGGCCGAACCGCGCGACGATGCCGATCGCGGCAAGTGGTGGCTTGTGTACGACGATGCCACGCTCAATGACCTGGTGGCGCGGCTGAACGCGTCGAACCAGACCATTGCGCAGGCCGAGGCCAATTACCGGCAGGCGCTGGGCCTGGTGCGCGGCGCGCGCGCGGGCTTTTTCCCGACGGTGGGTGCCGGTGCCGGCCTGACGCGCTCGGGCAGCGGCGGGGGCAGCGGCGCGTCTTCGTCTTCCGGCGGCAGCGGCGGCAGCAATGTGTCGAACCAGTATTCGTTGACCGGCAGCGTCAGCTGGGAACTGGACGTGTGGGGCCGCGTGCGCCGCAATGTCGAGTCATCCGAGGCCAGCGCCGCGGCCAGCCTGGCCGACCTGGCCGCCACGCGCTTGAGCGCGCAGGCCGCGCTGGTGCAGGCCTACCTGCAGCTGCGCGTGCTGGACGAACAGAAGCGTTTGCTCGACGCCACCGTGGCGGCCTACGAGAAATCGCTGCAACTGACGCAGAACCGCTACAACGTCGGCGTGGTGGGGCAGTCGGACGTGGCCGTGGCGCGCACGCAGGTGGAGAGCACCCGCGCGCAGTCGATCGACCTGGATTGGCAGCGTGGCCAGTACGAGCACGCCATCGCCGTGCTGATGGGCCAGGCGCCGTCGCACTTCACCCTGCCGCCCGCCGCCTTCAACGTGCAGCTGCCGCAGATTCCGGTGGGCCTGCCGTCGGAATTGCTGGAACGCCGGCCCGACGTGGCCGCCGCGGAACGCCGCGCGGCCGCGGCCAATGCGCAGATCGGCGTGGCGCAGGCGGCCTGGTTCCCCAGCCTGACGCTGTCGGCCGACGGCGGCTTTCGCAACGGTCAGTTCGCTGAACTGCTGACCGCGCCGGCGCGCTTCTGGTCCTTGGGCCCGGCGCTGGCGCTGACGATCTTCGATGGCGGGGCGCGCGAGGCCCAGGTCGAGCAGGCGCGGGCCTCGTATGACGCGCAGGCCGCCGCGTATCGCCAGGCCGCGCTGGTCGGGCTGCGCGAGGTCGAGGACTACCTGATCCAGCTGCGCGTGATGGAAAGCGAACAGACGGTGCAGCGCCGCGCGCTGGAAGCGGCACGTGAATCGCTGCGCTTGATCCAGAACCAGTACAAGGCCGGCCTGGTCGACTACCTGAGCGTGGCGGTGGTGGATGCCACCGCACTCAATAATGAGCGCAGCGCGCTGAGCCTGTACGGCAACCGCCTGGTGGCCAGCGTGAACCTGATCGTGGCCCTGGGCGGCGGCTGGGACGGGCTGGGCCCGGTGTCTGGCACGCCTGCACCGGCTGCCGACGCCGCAGCGCCCACCGCGGCAGCCAGCCCGGCGCCGGCGCCCGCGGCGCCCCCCGCCGCGCAGCCCTAGGGATAACGCCTAACCTCTCCTTCCCCCGATTGACAAGGCCGGGCCGCGGGTTCTTAATGCGTCAAAAGTGACCAACTGGTCACGCTGGGCGCACCGCCCGGGACGCGTGCCGGGCCTGGCCTGGCCGACCCGTCCGCATCGAAGTACCGTGGCGCCGGATTCCGTTTGATCAATCGAACACTTCTTGTGAAGGGGAAGAGGATGGGCAGGTTTTTTCGTGCAAGCGCGGGCGCTGCGGCCGCTCGCCTGGCTGTCGCAGGCATGGCCGTGGCGGCTGGCGCCCTGGCGGTGTGTGCACCCGCGGTCGCGGCCTGGCCCGAGCGGCCCATCACCCTGATCGTGCCTTTCCCGCCAGGCGGCACGACCGACATTTTCGCCCGCACCATCGCCGAGCACATGCGGCCGGCGCTGGGCCAGTCCATCGTGGTCGAGAACAAGCCGGGGGCGGCCGGCAACCTGGGCGTGGCCGCGGCGGCGCGCGCGCAGCCGGACGGCTACACCATCGTGCTGGGCTCGGTGGGTACGCAGAGCGTCAATCAATTCCTGTACAGCAACATCGGCTTCAATCCCGCCACCGACCTGGTGCCGCTGGGCATGATCGCGTCCACGCCCAACGTCATGGCGGTGGCGGCCGGATCGCCCTGGCGCACGCTGGACGACGTCATGAAGGCGGTGAAGAAGGACCCGGGCAAGTATTCCTATGCGTCGCCCGGCATCGGCTCGTCGGTGCACCTGACCGGTGCGTATTTCGAGTCGATGGCGGGCTTGCAGATGCTGCACGTGCCGTTCAAGGGCTCGTCGGCCGCGATCCCCGCGGTGATCGGCGGGCAGGTCGATATCCTGATGGACAACCTGCCCAGTTCGATGGCGGCGTTGAAGGCGGGCGACCGGCTGCGCGGCATCG
Source organism: Achromobacter sp. 1014246743 (assembly GCF_059760725.1). Classification (NCBI taxonomy): domain Bacteria; kingdom Pseudomonadati; phylum Pseudomonadota; class Betaproteobacteria; order Burkholderiales; family Alcaligenaceae; genus Achromobacter; species Achromobacter sp. 1014246743. The sequence goes on along the minus strand of NZ_JCBANA010000052.1, from coordinate 26,387 downwards.
CCGTCACGTCGGCCGAACGCAGCCCCGCCGCGCCTGACCTGCCCACCATGGCCGAGGCCGGGCTGCCGGGCTTCGAGGTCACCGCGTGGTCGGGCCTGTACGCGCCGCGCGGCACGCCCGCGCCGGTGGTGGACAAGCTGATCGCGGCGATGAAGCAGGCCCTGCAATCGCCCGCCTTGACGCAGTCGCTGGCGCAGGGGGGCGCCACGCCCGGCAACCTGTTCGGCGCGGATCTGGCGGCCTTCGAGGTGAAGGAACGCGACAAGTGGGGCAAGCTGATCCAGAGCCGGGGGATCAAGGCCGATTGAGGGCGGGCGGGGCCGGCAATCGGCCCCGCGGCGTCATGCCGCCAGTGCGAACGCCGCCGGATCCACGGCGGGACGGCGGCCCCGCATCAAGTCCGCCAACATGCGGGCGCTGCCCGCGGCCAGCGTGAAGCCCAGGCCGCCATGGCCGGCGTTCAGCCATAGATTGCGCCAAGGCGTGGCGCCGATGAGCGGCTTGCCGTCGGGCCGCGCGGGGCGCAGGCCGGCCCAGGCCTGGGGCGCACCCGCAGGATTCAGCCGGGGAAAGAAACGCGCCACGTCGTCGCGCAGGCTTTGCACGCGGCGCGGGTCGATGGCCGCGTCCGCCGCGCCGATGTCGACCATGCCGGCCACGCGCAGGCGCTGGCCCAGCCGCGCATACACCACCTTGCGGCCGATATCGCTGATGCTGGAGACGGGCGCGATGCTGTCGGGCGTCAGGTCGTAGGTCAAGCTGTAGCCCTTGAGCGGGTAGATGCGCAGGTCCAGCCCGATGCGCCGCGCCAGCAACTGCGCGCCGATGCCGCCGGCCAGCACGTAGTGATCGGCCTGCAGGTCGCCGTCGGGCGTGGACAGTGCGACGATACGGCCGTTCTCGGTGCGCAGGGCCGACACCGGGGTATTGAAATGAAAGCGCGCCGGGCCGGGCGCGGCGCGCAGGATGCGGGCCAGTTCATCGCACAGCCGCAGGCAGTCGCCGGCGTCTTCGGTGGGGGTATAGATGGCGCCGGCGATGCTCGCGCCGATGTCGGCCAGCGCGGGTTCGAGGTCCAGGCAGGCCTGGCGGTCCAGGGCGCGCTGTTCGCAGCCCAGCGACGCCTGGTAGTCCATCTGCGCCAGCGCACGGCCGTAGCTGGCGGCGTCCTGGTAGACCAGCAGCTTGCCGCTCGAACTGAAGTCGAATGCCGGCCGTTCCTGCCCGACCAGCTCATGCACGCACAAGCGGCTGTACAGGCCCAGCGCCAGCAGCTCGCGCGTGGTGGCGCGGCTTTGGGCGCGGGTGCAGGCGCGCAGGAAGTCCAGGCACCAGCGCCATTGCGCCGGGTCCAGCCGCGGACGCCAGCGCAGGGGCGTGTCGCGGCCCAGCAGCCAGGCGGGTAGCTTGGGCAGCACCGCGGGGTCGGCCAGCGGCGCCACGAAACTGTAGCTGAGCTGGGCGCCGTTGGCCCGGCTGGTGCCCAGGCCGGGGCCGGGTCCGGCGTCCACCACGCTGACCTGGTGGCCTTCGCGATGCAGGGTGTAGGCAGTGGCCATGCCGACCACGCCCGCGCCGATGACGATAGTGCGCATGATGCTCCAAGGAAAGGCGCCGCCCGCGGGACGGCGTCGGATGGCAGGGATGCCGCGCGGCGGGGCCGCGCGATTCAGACGGGGATCAGGCGGCTGGCTGGTCCGAAGAAGCGGGCGTGCCGGGGCCGGCCCATGCCGGCGTGTCAAAGCCCGGCGCCGCGCGGTCGTCGCCGCGCAACAGGCGGCCCGGCCGCGCGCCGGTGGGCGCGCCGTGTTCTTCGACCAGTTGGCCGTTGACCAGAACCGCCTGGATGCCGGCGGACGGTTGCATCGGGTCGGCGAAGGTGGCCAGGTCGGCCACGGCGGCCGGGTCGAACACCACCACGTCGGCATAGCAGCCGGCGCGCAGCACGCCGCGGTCGCGCAGGCCGAACTGCGCGGCGGTCAGGCTGGTCATGCGGCGTATGGCCTGCTCCATGCCCAGCACCCGCATTTCTCGCACATACCGGCCCAGCACCCGCGAAAACGCGCCCCACAGCCGCGGGTGCGGCCGCTGGTCATGCGGCAGGCCATCAGAGCCGATCATCACGTTGGCGTGGCCGATGACGCGTTTGACGTCGTCTTCGTCCATCGAGAAATAGATGGCGCCGCCCGGCGAGAGTTCTTCGGCCAGGCGCTGTGGGTCCTTGCCTTCGCGGGCCGCCAGTTCGCGCAGGTCCACGCCCTGGATCTCGGGCCGGGTCTGTGACCAGGTCACGATGATCTTCTCGCCGGCCGGCACCCGGCGCGGCTCCAGGATGGTGGACGAGGCCGCGTAGGGATACACGTCCATGCCCACCGGCTGGTCGGCGCGCACGCGGTCGTACAGCGCCAGCGTTTCGGCGGTGCGGCCGTGGTTGTGCTTGCCGGTGACCTTGTGGTGCGACAGGATGGCCGGCACGTCGGCCGCGCGGCCGATCAGAAAGGCCTCTTCCATGGACTCGCAGACGTGGTCGGCCTCATCGCGCAGGTGGGTAGTGTACAGGCCCTGCCAGGCGGCCAGCGGTGCGGCCACGCCGATCACCTCTTCGGTGCTGGCGTGCATGGCGGTGGGGTAGTACAGGCCGGTGGACAGGCCCGCTGCGCCCGCGGCCATGGCCTGGTCCAGCGCGTGGCGCATGGCGGCGATTTCCTTTTTGTCGGCGGGCCGGTCCAGCCGGTCCATCGCCGATACCCGCAGGCTGGAATGGCCCACCAGCGCCAGGCTGTTGACGGCGGCGGGGTGGGCGTCCAGCGCGGCGGCGTAGTCCTGCATGCGGGCATACAGTTCACCGGTGTGCTGGGCCAGCAGGTTCAGCGGCGGCGGCACCGTGTCGCCCGGCGCACGCACCGGCGCCAGGCTGATGCCGCAGTTGCCCGTCACCACGGTGGTGACGCCCTGGCTGACCTTGGGGCGCATCAGCGGCGAACCCAGCAGGGCGCGATCGTCGTGGGTATGGCAGTCGATGAAGCCCGGCGCCACCACCTTGCCGGTGGCATCCAGGCGGCGCGGGGCGGTCCAGGCGGCGCCGTCGCCGATGGCGGCGATGCGTTGGCCCGAGATGGCCAGGTCGGCGCGGCGGGCGGGGCTGCCCAGGCCGTCGGCGATCAGGCCGCCGCTGATGATGAGGTCGTAGTCCTGCGGATGCGCTGGCATGGAGGGTGTCAGGTGTCGGTATTGGCGGGCGGCCGGGCTTTCTTGCGGCGCGCCTCCAGGGTGGCGAGGGATTCGGTGTTGAGCGGTTCGGGAAAGCCGTGCTTGACCAGGTGTTCCAGGGCGCCGTTGATGCGGTCCCAGCCTTCCGGGGTGCGCAGGGGCACGCCCAGGAAGTGGCTTTCGGTCTTGGCGCGCAGCATCAGGTACAGCACGCCGGCCAGCATCACGCTGACGACGGCGGGCGCGTCCATGTCGCTGGTCAGGCCGTCGACGCGGTCGATGAAGCCGCGCGCGGCGCGCTCGCGGCGCTCGGCCAGCGGCGCGGACACGTCGTTGCGCTCGATCAGTTCCCAGCGGCGCACTTCACGCAGCGACTCGTTGCCGGCCAGTGCGTCGATCTGGGCGCGCAGCATGGACAGCACCAGGTCGCCGGGGCTGCGCTGGCTGGACTCGTCGGCGGCCAGCAGGCCCGGGTTGCGGGTCCAGAAGTCCTGTTCCTGCATCCAGGCCAGCATCAGGCCGGGCATGCCGTCGAAGTAGCGGTAGATGAGTTCCTTGCTGACCCCGGCGCGCTTGGCGATGGCATTGATGCCCACGCCCTGCATGCCGGTTTCCTTGATCTGGTCTTCCAGGGCCTGCAGGATCTGGCGCTCGGTGTTTTCACGTCGGGACATGGGCCGATTCCTTCATGAGGATGAGGGAGCGGGCGGGGTCCGGCAGACCGAACACCCGGCCGTCGGCCATGTCGACGACTAGCTCGCTGACGGTATGGCCGATATGCTTGCCATCTTGCCAGACTTCGCTGCCCAGGTAGACGGCGTTGGCGCGTCGGCGGGCGGCGGGAAACGACGGATCGGCCTGCTCGATGGCGGTGACGCGCAGGCGGGCGTCGACGTGCACCCGGTCGCGCGGACCGGGCTGGATCGTCACCGGTGCGCGCAGGCTCAGGGCCCGGCACGCGCCGGTCGCGCCCGTCAGCACCTGCCAGGCCAGGTCGGCCATCGCCTCGGCCAGCGGCGGGCAGGGAAAGATCGAGTTGTGCAGCACGGCCAGCCGGCAGGCGCCGTCGTCGCGGGCGGCCTGGCCATGGTCGGGGCGGCGAGCCACCCGGCTGGTGTTGCCCCAGGCCAGGCGGCCGTCGGCGGCCAGGGCGATCAGGCCAGCATCGACTTCAGGGTGGGCCTGCAATACCTCGGCCACGGCGGATTCGGGCGCTTGCCCGGCGGCCAGGCGCCGCAGCACCGCCTGGTTCAGCGGCACGCCGTCGGCGCCCGGGCGGTTGGGCAGCCGGTGGCCGGTCACCAGCCCGACGCCATCGGCGCCCGGCAGGAATTGCACCAGCGGTTCGGGGCGGTCGGGGCCGCTTTCGATCAGGGCCGCATGGCGGGCCCGCAGCCAGGCCGGCGGCAGGTCCAGCGCCGTCACGCCGCCGCGCTGGACTGTCGCGTGCTGCACCCGGCCGTCGTCGTCCAGCACGGCGACCACCGCGAAGCCGCCGATGGCGCCGTGGCCCAGCAGTTCGGCCCCCAGCGCGGCGGCGCGCACCGCGGCGCCGGCGTTGGGGCCGTAGGCGGCGACGCCGATGGTCATGCGGAATTCCGGGTCGTGGGCATGGCGTCAGTCCGTATTGCTCGTCACCGGGTCGACGATGTTCAGGTTGGTGATGAAGCGCTGGAACAGCATGGCCAGCGCCAGCGGCGGCAGGGCGGCCAGCATGCTGGCCGCGGCGAACAGGCCCAGGTCGGCCCGAAAGCCCGGCATCAGCGGCGACAGCCCCAGCAGGGCCGCCGACAGCGTCTGCGCGGCCGTGCCGCCTGTCAGCACGATGGCGAACAGCAGATCGTTCCAGCCCACCAGGAAGGCGATGATGAAGGCCGCGGCAATGCCGGGCAGCGCCATCGGCAGGGTCACGTGGCGCAGCATCTGCCAGCGGGTGCAGCCGTCCATCCGCGCGGCGCGTTCGATTTCCACCGGCAGCGACGCGAAGTAGCCCATCAGCACCCACGACAGCAGCGGAATGACGGCGGTCAGGTAGACGATCCACAGCCCGAACAGGCTGCCGGCCAGGCCGATGGCGGCAAAGAACACGTAGTACGGAATCAGCAGGGCAATCGGCGGCAGCGTGCGCGAGGCCAGCAGCACGTACAGCAGCGGCCCCTTGAAGGGAAACTCGAAACGCCCCAGCACGTAGCCCGCCAGCGTGGCGATGGCGGTGCCGGCCGCCGCCGCAGGCAGCGCCACCAGCGCGCTGTTGACGAAGCCGGCCATGATGGCGCGGGTCTGGCCGCCGAAGATCGAATCCGAGCTGGACAGCCCCAGCACCCGCAGGTAGTTGTCGAAGGTATAGCCGCCGGCGTTGTGTGCCACGCCCATGATGATGGCCGACTCGTCCATGAACGAGGCCTTCAGCGTCCAGTACAGCGGGAACAGGCACCAGAACGCCACCGCCGCCACGCCGGCCCCGACCAGCCAGGGGCGCCAGCCTTCGCCGGCCGCTCTTGCGGTTTCACTACGCATGGCTGGCTCCTTGCGGACGCTTCTTGCGGATCAACATGAAATACGCCGTCGCCAGCAGCAGCGACAGCACCGTCAGCAGGAAGGCGGCAGCCGACGCCAGGCCGTATTTCGAGAACTCGAAGTTGTAGCGGAAGATCAAGAGCGGCAGGATCTGCGTGGACGTGCCCGGCCCCCCGCGGGTCAGCGAGAACAGCAGGTCGAACTGCCGCACGGCTTCCACCGTCATCACCACCAGCACGATCAGCGTGGTGTGCTTCAGGTGCGGCAGCGTGATGTGGCGAAAGCGCGCCAGGGGGCCGGCGCCGTCCACCCGCGCGGCGCGGTACAGGTCGCGCGGAATGGTCTGCAAGGCAGCCAGGTAGAAGAAGCTGCCCAGCGGCGCGATGTGCCACACGAAGGCCAGCGCCACCCAGAACAGCGCCCAGTCGCTGCCCAGCCAGACCGTGCCCGGGCCGGCCAGCCCCAGCGGCGTCAACAGGCCCGTCAGCGCACCGAAGCTGGGATTGAGCAGGAAGGAAAACACCGTGGCCGTCACCACTTGCGACATGGCCCAGGGCAGCAATGCCAGTCCGCGCACCAGGCCGCGCAGCGGCATTTCTTCGTTGAGCACCAGTGCGATGCCCAGCGCCGCCACGAACGATCCCACCACGCACATCGCCACGAAGCCCAGGCTGCGCCAGATGGCGTCGGTCACGGCGGGGTCGGACAGCACTTCGCCGTAGAGATCGGCGCCGACGAATTCCTCTGTGCGCAGGATGGCATTGGTGTCGTGCAGGCTGAGCCAGAACGAATAGCCCAGCGGCACGCCGATGATCAGCGTGTTCAGCGCATACACGGCGATGATGACCGTCAGCGCAAAGCTCAGGTCCGACATCTCTTTGCCGCCGGGGGCGGTGCGCGGCGCGGACGTCTGCGGCAGGCTGGCGGCGCTCATGTGCGCGGCTCCTCGCCGCCATGCACGCGCAGGCCGGCGGCGTCGAACAGGTACAGGCGGGCTTCGGGCAGGGCCAGCGCGATGGGGGCGCCGACCTCGTAGCGGCGCTCCGGCGGCAGTCGGGCGCGCAGGCGCGGCCCGTCTTCGCCCGCGGTGGCCACGTCCACGAACTGGTCCGGGCCCACCGGTTCCACCGCCCAGACATGGCCCTGCAGCAGCACGCCGCTGCCGGCCAGCGGCGCGGGCGCCATGGCTTCGGGGCGGATGCCCAGGGCGGCCTGGCTGCCGGCGGGCAATGCGCGCGCGGCCGCGGCCAGCGCGGGCGGCAACGCGTAGACGCCGCCAGCGGTGCGCAGCGCCGGGGCGCCGTCCTGCGCGTCCAGCGTGCCGCGCAGGAAGTTCATGCCCGGGTTGCCGATGAAGTCCGCCACTTCCATGGTGGCCGGGCGGCGGTAGATGGTGTCCGGGTCGGCGAACTGCAGCAGGTTGCCGCCCGACATCACCGCGATGCGATCGGCCAGCGTCATGGCTTCGACCTGGTCGTGGGTGACGTAGATGAAGGTCGCGTTCAAGCTGCGGTGCAGGCGCTTGAGCTCGACCCGCATGTCGGTGCGCAGCTTGGCGTCCAGGCTGGACAGCGGCTCGTCGAACAGGAACAGGTCGGGGTCGCGCACCACGGCGCGGCCGATCGCCACGCGCTGGCGCTGGCCGCCCGACAACTGGTAGGGCTTGCGGTCCAGCATCGATTCGACCCGCAGCAGCGCGGCCGCGCGGTCGACCCGGCTGCGCACCTCGGCCGCGGGCATCTTCTGCATGCGCAGCGGAAAGCCGATGTTCTCGCGCACGGTCATGTGCGGATACAGCGCGATGCTCTGGAACACCATGGCCACGTTGCGCCGGTGCGGCGGCACCTGGTCCACCCGCCGGTCGTCGATGCGGATCTGGCCGCCCGTGGGCGTGTCCAGTCCCGCGATCATGTTCAGCGTGGTGGTCTTGCCACAGCCCGACGGCCCCAGCAGCACCACGAATTCACCATCGCGGATGTCCAGGTCCAGTGAATGCACGGCCGTGAAGCGCGTGTACGACTTCTGTATGCCTTGCAGGGATACGCTGGCCATGTCAGCTCCGCTTCAAGATCTTGGCGTACTTCTTGTACAGGCCGTCCCAGCGCGCCCGCAGCTCGGTGGCCACCTGCACAGGCGTGCGGGTGCCTTTGATCAGCATGTCCTGCGCGATCATCTCGTGCATGCCGGTATCCCATTCCTGGTACCAGGGCGCCTTCAGGATGTTGGCGGCCACGGCTTTCTCGCGGCCTTCGAACAGCCACTGGTAGACCTGCTCCCTGTAGGCCGGGTACATCCATTTCATGATGGCGGCGCGGCTGTCGGCATCGCGGTACAGCTCGGGAAACGGCACTTCCAGGTTGGCCTTGGCGATCCAGTTCTTGTGCGTGGTCAGCTGGCCGGCGCGGTCGCGGTAGCCGAAGTGCTTGACCAGTTCCCACAGCGCGGCCTGCTCGGCGTCGCTGCGCTTGCGGGTCGACATGCACAGCAAGGCATGGCCCACCAGCACCGTGTCGTGGGTGGCGCCCGGCACTACCGGGTTGTAGCTGGAATGCTCGGCGATCTGGCTCTTGGCCGGATCGTTGTAGTTGAAGCTGTAGTAGTCGATGTTCAGGTGGAAGGCGTGCTGGCCTTTCATCCACGAGCTGGACGTCTCGGTGCCCGACCAGGTCAGCACGGCGCGCTGCACCAGCTCGTCGTCCCACCAGCGCTTCCAGTCGGTCAGCACCTTCACCAGCGGCGTGTCGGGGCCGAAGGTGGCGCGCAGTTCGCCGTCGACAAAGCGCTCGCCTTCGGCAAAGCACTGGGCGATCAGCGCCCACGGCAGGCCGGTCCAGGCGTTGTACCAGGGCATCAGCATGGGGTGCTGGGCCAGGCCCTTTTTCTTGATCTCGCGTGCCTGCTTTTCGACGGTGGCCCAGTCCTGCGGGTAGTCGGCGGCGTTGGCGGTGCCGCCAAAGCCTGCCTCGCCCAACATCTTTTCATTGCGGAACAGGGCGTAGGGGCCGCCGTTGTAGTAGGTCAGGCCCAGGTAGCGGCCGTCGGTGGCGCGGGCATCGTCGACGATGCCGGGGAACATCTGCTTCTGGATGTCGGCCAGGCCGGGCATGTCGTCGATGGGGCGGATCCACCCGGCCGCATACCAGCGCGAGGCCTGGCCGCGCTGGGCGTAGAACATGTCCAGCGGCGCCTTGGCGGCCAGCTGGGTTTCCAGCACCGCGGCGTAGTCGCCGGGAATGGGCGACAGGTTCACCGGCACGCCGCTTTCCTGGGTGAAACGCGTCGCGCCTTGCTGCACGATTTCACTGCCCCAGGGCCAGAAGGCGAAGGTCAGGGGTGACGCCTGCTGCGCCAGCGCCCGCAGGGGCCAGCCGCCCGCCGCCAGCCCGGCCGCGCCGGCCAGGCCTGCGCTGCGTAGAAGGAAGTCGCGGCGATCCAGGCCGGTCGTGCCTGGGAGGGCATCGGCATGGGGATCGGGAAAGGGGTGCTGGGGCATGCTGGACTTCCTTGTTGTGGAGACGACGACAAAGAAACGGTGCAGCAAAAACGGTGCAGCAAAAACGGTGTGGCGAACGCGTGGCGCAGGGGCGGCGAGGAGCCGCGCCCGGTGGCAATGCCTGATGTGACTATGTGGTCACATGAGGGAGGAAGATATTGCTTTCGCGCACGGCCCAGCAAGGGGGGAGTTTCCCTAGGGAGGCCGCAAGCCGCTGTTGAAGGGGGGGGGCGCTTTCGGCGGATGGAAAGCGGGCACGCCGAGAGAACGGCGTAGTTGGCCGGCGCGCAGCGGCGCCGGCCAAGAGGGGCGTCAGATCAGCCCGCGGATCCCGGCGATGCCGTGCGCGCCGTGGCGCAAGGCCTGCGACACGGTCTGGGTGGATTGCCCGCCCAGCGCGAACACGGGAATGCCGGCGTCGCGGTTGCCTTCCACAAAGCCTTCCCAGCCCAGCGTGGGCGCGCCGGGGTGGCTGGGCGTATCCAGCACGGGGCCGAGCACCGCGAAGTCGGCGCCCAGCTCGCGCGCATGCACCACCTGCGCGTTGTCGTGGGCGGACACGCCGACCAGCGCGCCGGCCGGCAGCTCGGGGCGGGCCGTCAGGCGGGCGGCATCCGCGCTGCGCAGGTGCACGCCATCGGCCTCGCGCCACCAGGCGGCCGGGTGGGCGCTGTTGACCAGCACCCGCGCGCCCGCGGCGCGGCAGCGCTTGACGATCTGCTGCAGCGCCTCGTGCAGCGAGGCCGATGCCGCGCCGTCCGGCCATTGCGGCTCGCGCAGCTGCACCAGCTTGACGCCGCGCGCCAGCGCCGCATCCAGCCGACCCAGGAAGGCCGCCAGCCCGGCCCGCGAGCCGATGGAACTGATGCCGTAAGCCGTGGGCAGTTGCAGCCAGCGCAGGGGCGGCAGCGTGGCGGGCAAAAGGTCGCCCACCGACGCGGCGTTGGCCGGGTCGACCCATTCCAGGCGCTGGTTTTCCAGGCTGCGCGGTTCGCCTTCCCACGCCGTGACGTGGCAGAACGCCAGGCGCACCGTGGTGTGGGGGTAGACGTGCACGTAGGTCACCCACGGACGCGATTGCGTCACGCGGATGCCGATTTCTTCCTGCAATTCGCGCGCCAGGGCCTGCAGCACGGTTTCGCCGGGCTCCAGCTTGCCGCCGGGCAGTTCCCACCAGCCCGACCAGGGCTTGCCTTCGGGGCGCTGCCCCAGGAGCAGCATGCCGTCCGGGCGCAGGATCAGGCCGGCGGCGACATCGATGATCTTGTCAGACATGGCGGGCAGCCCAGTCGCGCGCGAATTGGTAGGCGACGCGGCCCGAACGCGAGCCGCGTTCGATGGTCCATTGCAGCGCCTCGGTGCGCGACGGCTCGATCTGTGCCTCGGGGCAGCCCAGCTCGCGCAGCCAGTGGTAGACGATGTCCAGGTAGTCGTCCTGCTTGAACGGGTAGAACGACAGCCACAGGCCGAATCGCTCGGACAGCGAGATCTTCTCTTCCACGGTTTCGCCGGGGTGGATCTCGCCGTCGGGCTGGTGCTTGGCCGCCAGGTTCTCGCTCATGTATTCCGGCATCAGGTGGCGCCGGTTGGACGTGGCGTAGATCAGCACGTTGTCGCCCGAGGCGGACACCGAGCCGTCCAGCACCGACTTCAGCGCCTTGTAGCCGGCTTCGCCTTCCTCGAACGACAGGTCGTCGCAGAACACGATGAAGCGTTCGGGGCGCGAGGCCACCAGTTCGACGATGTCGGCCAGGTCGCCCAGGTCGGACTTGTCGACCTCGATCAGGCGCAGGCCCCGGTCGCCGTAGGCGGCCAGCATGGCCTTGACCAGCGAGCTCTTGCCGGTGCCGCGCGCGCCGGTCATCAGCACGTTGTTGGCCGGCTTCTTGTCGATGAACTGCTGGGTGTTGCGGTCGATGATGCCTTTCTGGCGCTCGATGTGCTGCAGGTCCTGCAGGTCGATGGTGGCTACGTGGCGTACGGCGTCCAGCCAGCCGCGCGAGCCGCGCTTGCGCCAGCGGAACGCGTGCGCGCTCCAGTCGATTTCGGGCGGGGCCGGGGGCAGCCAGGCTTCAAGCTGCGCCAGCACGCGCTCGGCGCGCTGGATGAGGGTGGTGAATTCGTTTGCGGTCACGGTGTAGTCCTGGGAGAGCGAACGGGCGGGCCCTGGCGTCGGGCCCGCGGCGCATTCGCGGGCATCGTCGGATGAGGGGGGCGCGTTCCGCCGCAAGGCGTCCTGGAACACGCGCCGCTCAACGGTTGTCACCGGCCGGGGCCGCAGTGATGCCGCGGGCCGCCGGGGGGCAGTGACAGGCGATGGGTAAGGCACAGCCACTGGATTGCACTGCTGCCGCCCACCGCCGGGGTCAGCCGGACGGCGGGCGACGGTAAAACGGTCAGGAACGGTAGTCGGCGTTGATCGTCACGTACTCGTGCGAGAAGTCGCAGGTGTAGACGGTGTCGCTGACCTGGCCGCGGCCCAGCGCGATGCGGACCGTGATCTCGGCCTGCTTCATGACGCGTTGGCCATCGGCTTCCTGGTAGTCGGGGTTGCGGCCGCCATCGCGCGCCACCAGCACGTCGTCCAGCCACAGGCGGATGCGCGACACGTCCAGGTCGTCGATGCCGGCGTAGCCGACGGCGGCCAGGATGCGGCCCAGGTTGGGGTCCGACGCGAAGAAGGCGGTCTTGACCAGCGGCGAGTGCGCCACGGCGTAGGCCACCTTCAGGGCTTCTTCGGTGTTGCCGGCTTCTTCGACGCGCACCGTCATGAACTTGGTGGCGCCTTCGGCGTCGCGCACGATCTTCTGCGCCAGTTCCAGGGCGGCGGCCGACAGGGCCTCGCGCACGGCGACGTAGGCGGCGTCGGTTTCGGCGTTGATTTCCACGCCCGACTTGCCGGTGGCGGCAATGATGAACGAGTCGTTGGTGGAGGTGTCGCCGTCAACCGTGATGCGGTTGAACGAGGCGTCGGCGATTTCGACGGCCAGCTTGCGCAAGAGCGGCTGGGCGATGCCGGCGTCGGTGGCCAGGAAGCTGAGCATGGTCGCCATGTTGGGGCGGATCATGCCGGCGCCCTTGCTGATGCCGGTGAAGGTGACGGTCTTGCCGGCGATCTGGACGCGGCGCGACGAGATCTTGGGCAGGGTGTCGGTGGTCATGATGCCGTGCGCGGCGCTGGACCAGTGGTCGGCGGCCAGGTCGGCGATGGCGCCGGGCAGGCCGGCGAACAGGCGATCCAGGGGCAGCGGTTCGAGAATCACGCCGGTCGAGAACGGCAGCACCTGTTCGGCGGGCACACCCAGCAGGCGGCCGAGTTCGACGCAGGTGTCCTGGGCCTTCTTCAGGCCTTCGGCACCGGTGCCGGCGTTGGCATTGCCGGTGTTGATGACCAGGGCGCTGATCGGGCCGCCGGCGGCCAGGTGGGCCTGGCAGACCTGCACGGGCGCGGCGCAGAAGCGGTTGCGCGTGAACACGCCGGCAACGCTGGTGCCTTCGGCCAGGCGGAAAACCGTCAGGTCGCGTCGGTTGGCTTTGCGGATGCCGGCCTCGGTGACGCCGATTTCTACGCCGGCAACAGGGAAAATTTCGGACTCGGAGGGGATCAGCAGGTTAACGGCCATGACTTCGTCTCATGAATGAGAAGGACGGAATCGCCGCCTGGGCCAGGCGGCGCGCGGGGGGGAAAGCTTCGTATTATCCCACTGCTTTGCGACAGGCAGCGGCGGGCGGCGCAACGCCGGCGGTCAGGGGGCGGTCCGCATGGCGGCCACGTCCAGCACGCCGGCGTCGCGGTTGGACAGGATGCCGCGCACGGTGCCGTCCGGCGCCTGCAGCACCGACATGCCGGCGGCGATCTCCTTGCCGTCGGCCTGGCGCGCCGAGCGGCCGCGCGAGGGCGAAAACAGCAGGTCGCCCGCCTGCACGCCGGGCACGCGCGGGCCGGCGGTCAGCATGCGGGTGCCGGTGGGGTAGGTGATGCCGCCCAGTGCGCTTTCGCGCGCCAGCAGGCCTTCGAATGCCAGCAGGCGGCGCTGGGCGTCCAGCGTCATGTCCACCTTCAAGAGCGGCATGCCGGCTACGGTCAGGGGCTCGCTGCCTTCGGCGCTGAGCCGCCAGCGCGGCGCCGGGCTGGCCGGGTCGGGGGCGCTGGCGCGCGCGGCCTCGTCGACCTTGATCCAGGCGCCGGCCGGCACCGGCTGCTGGTTCAGGGTGTTGCCGATGGCCAGGTGGCAGCTGGCAAATCGGGGCTGGCCGCCCAGCATCACGAATTCCAGGCGGTGGCCGTGGGCGCAGAGCCAGCCGTCCTGGGCCTGGTCGCGGGCGATCTCGACCGACAGGGTTTCGGGCTGGCGGGCGGTGGCCGGGTAATGGAACAGGCGGGTCGCGCTGACGCCCTGCACCGAGGCCAGGTGGCCCTCTGGAAAGGTGGCGCGGTCGAACGAGCCGGGGTCGCCCGGGGTGGTGACGCGCAGTACCGTCCCGGCGGGCATGTCCACGCCGGCCAGCCGGGTGGGCTGGGGCAGCGTCATGTTCAGGCTGGCGTCCTGGCGGGCGTCGCGCTGGGCGGCCAGCCACAGGCTCAGTTGCTGGTAGGGGAAGATGGCGCCGATGCTGGCCAGCAGCGCCATCAGGATCGCGCCGCCGCGCCGGTGTTCGCCCAGCCACAGCCTGGCGCCGCGGCTGGTGGCCAGCACGGCCAGCCAGGTCAGCAGCGTGGACAGGCAGGCCAGCGAGACCACCATCATCACGTAGAAATTACCGCCAGGAAGAGATACCGGAATCATGGCGGCAATTATGCGCCAAACCGATGGCGTTTTCCGGCGCGGGCGGGGGGAAAACCGCCGGCCGCAAACGGTTGGCCGGACGGCGCCTGCCGCCCGAGGCCGTCGCCTAGTCCTTGGCCGCGGCCGAACGCGTGGCCACCACCTGCAGCTTCAGCTCGCCCAGCGCCTGAAAAAGCGCGTTGCGGCTGCCTTCGGGCAGCTCGCCGAACATGGATTTCACCCACGACTCGTGCGCCCGCGCCATCCTGGCGAAGCTCTTCTTGCCCTGCGGCGTCAGTTTGATGAGCGAGCTGCGGCGGTCGGATTCGACCTTGGTGCGCACCACCAGGCCTTCTTTTTCGAGCTGGTCGGTGATGCCGGTGATATTGCCGTTGGTCACCATCATGTGGCGCGACAGTTCGCCCATCTTCATGCCCTTGGGGGCGCGCTGCAGTTGCGCCATCAGGTCGAAACGGGGCAGGGTGGTGTCGAACTCGTTGCGCAGCCGGCTGCGGATCTCGCCTTCGATGAGATTGGCGCAGGTCAGCATGCGCAGCCACAGGCGCAGCGCATGGTGGTCGTCGGGCGCGGCGCGGGATTCCAGGTCGGGAGCGTCTGTCATGGTCGGGAAGGTTACCGGGAATACAGGGTGAAGGGCGGTTTTCGACGGGCGGATTTCTTGAGTATCCGCCGGATGTCGGGTAATGTCCGCGCGGGGCTGGTGAAAACCCTAGACTTGTTTTGGCGAATACTTTAAACCTAAACTATGAACCACGCCAGTTCTCCCCATGCCGCATCACGGGATCGGCTGCTGCGGGCGCCGGTCTGACGGCCGCCTAACCAGGCCGGCAGGCCGGGCATAGAAGTCCTTCGAATCGCAATTCCAAAAAAACACCCTCTGCGCGGCTCGCGCACGGAGCACACCACCATGCGTTTGATCACTTCCCTCGTTGCCGCCGCCGCGCTGGTTCCGGCACTGGCCTGCGCCGACCCGGTCAAGGTCGGCATCGCCAACGATATTTCCGGCCCGTTCTCGGCGTTGGGCGCCGAAGCCCGCGACGGCTTCAACCTGGCCATCAAGCAGCTGGGCAGCAAGCTGGGCGGCCAGCCCGCCGAATTCCTGCAGACCGACATGGGCGGCAACCCCGACCAGGCCCGCCAGCTGGTCACGCGCTACATCCAGCGCGACAAGGTCGATTTCTTCACCGGCCCGATCGGCTCGAACGTGGCGCTGGCCGTCGGCCCCGCGCTGTTCGCAGCCAAGGTGCCGTACCTGTCGAACAACCCGGGCCCCAGCCAGTTCGCCGGCGCCCAGTGCAATAACTACTGGTTCGGCTCGTCGTACCAGAACGACGCCTTCCACGAAGCCGCCGGCAAGGTCGCCGCCGACCGCGGCTTCAAGAAGATGTTCATCATGGCCCCGGACTACCCGGCGGGCAAGGATGCGCTGACCGGCTTCAAGCGCGGCTACAAGACCGCCCCGGGCGACGAGGTCTACACCAAGCTCGGCCAGATCGACTACGCCGCCGAGATTGCCCAGATCCGCGCCGCCAAGCCGGACGCCGTCTACATCTTCCTGCCGGGCGGCATGGGCATCAATTTCGTCAAGCAATTCGTCTCGGCCGGCCTGTCGCAAAGCGTCAAGCTGATCGGCCCGGGCTTCTCGGCCGACGAAGACGTGATCCAGGCCGTGGGCGAACCCATGCTGGGCATGTACAACACCGCGCAATGGGCGCATGACCTGGACGTGCCGCAGAACAAGGCCTTCGTCGAGGCCTTCCGCAAGGAATACAACGGCCGCTACCCGTCGGTGTACGCCGCCCAGGCCTATGACGTCATCATGGCCATGGACGCCGCCGTCAAGCAGGCCGGCGGCAAGGCCGCCGACCGCGAGGCCATCGTCAAGGCGCTGGAAAAGGCCGACTACCCCTCGGTGCGCGGCAGCTACACCTACGGCAAGAACCACTACCCGATCCAGGCCTACTACCTGCGCGTCGTCGACAAGGACGCCAGCGGCCGCATCACCAACAAGCTGGTGGGCAAGGTCTTCGACAAGTATCAAGACGTCTACGTCGGCGACTGCAAGCTCTAAAGCGCGCGGCCACACGATGAAGCTCGGCCCGCGGGGTCACACGGAGCCGGCTTTGCCGGTCCGTCGTGACGCCCCCTTGAGGGGGGAGCGCGCAGCGCTTCGGGGGTGGGGGGCGTACAGCACGGAGCCGGCTTTGCCGGTCCGTCGCGACGCCCCCTTGAGGGGGAAGCGCGCAGCGCTTCGGGGGTGGGAAGACCAGAGGGGATTTTTTCATGACGTTCACGCTCATCGTCGAGCAATTGCTGAACGGTCTGCAGTTTGGGTTGATGTTGTTTCTGATCGCGGCCGGGCTGACCCTGGTGTTCGGCATCATGGACATCATGAATCTGGCGCACGGCTCGCTCTATATGGCAGGCGCCTATGTCGCCGCCGAAACCATGCAGCGCACGGGGTCGTTCACGGCCGCGGTGCTGGTCGCGGCGGTGGCCACCGGCCTGGTCGGGGTGGCGCTGGAACTCACGCTGATCCGCCGCCTGGCGCTGCGCGATCACCTGGCCCAGGTGCTGGGCACCTACGCCGTCATCCTCATCGCCAATGACCTGGTCAAGATGATCTGGGGCCCGGCCCCCGTCATGCTCAACATGCCCGCCATGCTGTCCGGCCCGGTGCGGCTTTTGCCCGACCTGCTCTATCCCGCCTACCGCCTGATGATCATCGTCTTCGGCGTGGCCTCGGCCGTGGGCTTGTACTGGTTCGTCACGCGCACCCGCGCCGGCGTGCTGGTGCGGGCCGGCGCCTCGAACCGCCAGATGGCCACGCTGATGGGCGTGCGCGTGCCGCTGTTGTTCCTGGGCGTATTCGTGCTGGGCGCCATGCTGGCGGCCGTGGCCGGCGCGCTGCTCGGGCCGATCACCTCGGTGCAGGTCGGCATGGGCGAGGAAATCCTCATCCTGGTGCTGGTGTGCATCGTCATCGGCGGCATCGGCTCGATCCGCGGCGCCTTTGTCGGGGCGCTGCTGGTGGGCATGGTGGACACCGCCGGGCGGGCCTTCCTGCCGATGCTGCTGCGCCAGGTGTTCTCGCCTGCCGTGGCTTCCAGCGTCGGCCCCACGCTGGCCGCGATCGCCATCTATGTATTGATGGCGGCGGTCCTGGTGTTCCGGCCTTCCGGCCTGTTTCCGGCGCGAGGCTGAGCATGCGGATGTCTTCGACTCTCTGGACCCTGGCCCTGCTGGCCCTGCTGGCGGTGTTTCCGCTGGTGGCGCCGGCGCTGGGCCTGGACTTCTATATTTCTTTCGTGCGCCGCGTGCTGATCTACGCGCTGGCCGCGACCAGCCTGAACCTGATCCTGGGCTACGGCGGCATGGTGGCGCTGGGCCACGCGGCCTTTTTCGGCGCAGGCGCCTACGCGGTGGGCATCCTGGCGATGTCGGGCGTGACCTCGGCGCTGGTGTCCTGGCCGGTGGCGATGGCGCTGGCCGGCCTGCTGGCCTGCATCACCGGCGCGATCTCGCTGCGCACCCGCGGCGTGTACTTCATCATGATCACGCTGGCGTTTGCCCAGATGCTGTTCTACATCTTCATCTCGCTGCGCCAGTATGGCGGTGAAGACGGCCTGAACCTGCCCGGCTATTCCACGCTGCCCGGCATCGACCTGGCCAACGACGTGTCGTTCTATTACCTGGTGCTGGCGCTGTTCGCGGTGGCGATGTGGCTGTTCGGCCGGGTGGTGGCCTCGCGCTTCGGCACGGCGCTGCAAGGCATCCGCGAAAACGAATCGCGCATGGAATCGCTGGGTTATCCCGTCTACCGCATCAAGCTCACGGCGTTCACGTTGAGCGGCGCGGCGGCCGGGCTGGCGGGCGCGCTGCTGGCCAACCACAACCTGTTCATCTCGCCCAGCCTCATGCACTGGACCCAGTCGGCCAACCTGCTGATCATGGTGCTGGTGGGCGGCATCGGCCTGCGCTACGGCGGCGTGGCGGGTGCGGTGGTGATGCTGGTGCTGGAAGAAGTGCTGCGCCAATGGACCGAATACTGGCACCTGCCGCTGGGCGTGCTGCTGCTGTGCGTGGTGTTCGGCGCGCCGCGCGGCCTGGTGGGCCTGTTCGGTCCGCTGTTCGGCGGCGGCAAGGCGGCATCAACCGGCAAGGCGGGATCATGAGCCAACCCCAATCCCCATCTCAGTCCAGTACGCCTGCCTTGCAGGCCAGCAACCTGGTGCGCCGCTTTGGCGCGCTGGTGGCCACCGACAATGTCTCGATCTCGCTGAACCCGGGCGAGATCCATGCCCTGATCGGGCCCAACGGCGCCGGCAAGTCCACGCTGATCCACCTGCTGTCGGGCACGCTGGCGGCCGATTCCGGCACGCTGGCCGTGGGCGGGCGCGACGTCACGGCCATGAACGCGCACCAGCGCGTGGCGGCGGGCCTGTCGCGTTCGTACCAGATCACCAACATCTTCAAGCAGTCCAGCGTGCTGGACAACCTGGTGCTGGCCGTGCAGGCGCACGCCGGCAGCAGCTTCCGTTTCTGGCGGCCGCGCGCCGCCGAAGCGGCCCTGTACGAGCAGGCCCGCGAACTGGCGCACGAATGCGCCATCGACCCGGCCCTGCTGGGGCGCGCCGCCGGCACGCTGCCGCACGGCGAGCAGCGCAAGGTGGAATTCGCGCTGGCCCTGGCCGCCCGGCCCAGCGTGCTGCTGCTGGACGAACCCATGGCCGGCATGGGGCCCGACGAGACCCTGCGCCTGACCGAACTGATCGAAGCCCTGCGCGGCCGCGCCGCGATGCTGCTGGTCGAACATGACATGCAGGCCGTGTTCCGGCTGGCCGACCGCATTTCGGTGCTGGTCTATGGCCGGGTGATCGCCACCGGCACGCCCGACGAAATCCGCGCCAATCCGGACGTGCGCCAGGCCTACCTGGGCGACGACGAGACGGCGCCCGCGCGCCAGGAGACAGCGTGATGCTCAGCATTGAATCGGCCCAGAGCGGCTACGGCGCCAGCCAGGTGCTGTTCGGCGTGGACCTGCAGATCGGCGCCGGCCAGGTGGTGACCTTGCTGGGCCGCAACGGCATGGGCAAGACCACGCTGTTGCGCACGCTGTTCGGGCAACTGCCGCTGCGCGGCGGCAAGATCAGCTTCGCCGGCCAGGACATCAGCGGCTGGAGCCCCGACCGCATTGCGCGCACCGGCATGGCGATCGTGCCCGAAGGGCGCCAGTGCTTTCCCAACCTGACCGTGCGCGAACACCTGACGGCCTTCGTGGCCGCGCGCAACCCGTCCATTGGCGAACCCTGGACACCCGAACGCGTGTTCGAGCTGTTTCCACGCCTGGGCGAACGCGCCCGCAACATGGGCAACCAGCTGTCGGGCGGCGAACAGCAGATGCTGGCCATTGGCCGCGCGCTGGTCACCAACCCGCGGCTGTTGATCCTGGACGAGGCCACCGAGGGCCTGGCGCCCAAGATCCGCGAGGAAATCTGGCATTGCCTGGCGCGCCTGCGGCAGGCCGGCCAGACGATCCTGGTGATCGACAAATACGTCGAACGCCTGCTCAGCCTGGCTGACCGCCATGTCATCCTGGAACGCGGCAAGGTGGTCTGGAACGGTGACTCCGCCGCGCTGGACGCCGACCGCGGCCTGTGGGAACGCTACCTGGGCGTGTAGCGCGAAAGCCGCAGCCCCGATGCGGGTGGCGGCTTTTCTTTCGATATAAAACGCAATAAACGCACGGATCGGCGCAGCCTGCGCGAAACAGGCTGACCTTTGGCAAATTCGCGCGTTTACGCCTGTTTCAATTCATCCCGCTGTTCTCTACACTTAGCGCGCCGTGCGATCCCGCGTGGATGCGTCACGTCTCAAACAGGGCCCAGCGTCTCAACAGGCCCGGACTGTCAGGAAGACTTCGCATGGCGAAATGGGGTTTGCGCAAAAAATCATTGATGGCGCTGTTGCTGGCGTGCCTGGTCGCTCTGGCGCCGGCCGCGCTGATAGGCTGGCAGGTGCTGGACGGGGTCCGCGACCACTTCGGCCGCGCGTTCGCCGACAATTTCACTCAACTGAACCGCCAGCGCATCCTGGCGCCGGTGTCGCGCGAACTGGCGCTGTCGCAGCGCTTGGCCGACAGCGAAGTCACGCGCCGCTGGCTGCGCAATGAAAGCGATCCGGCCGCGCGCGAGCTGTTCTTCCGCGAAGCCGATGGGTACCGGCGCGACCTGCTGGGCCGCGCCTACTTCATCGCCAGCGCCGCCACCGGCCACTATTACTTCAACGATGACCAGCCCCTGTCCGAGGCGCCGCGCTACACGCTCAGCCGCGAGGCCGCCGACGACGGCTGGTTCTACAGCACGCTCAAGTCGCCCAACCGCTACAACATCAACGTCAATCCCGACCTGAAGCTCAAGACCACGCGGGTCTGGATCAACGTGCAGGTGCGCGACGGCGACAAGGTCATCGGCCTGACCGGCGCCGGCCTGGACGTGGGCGGCTTCCTGCGCGACTTCGTCAATAGCGGCCAGCCGGGCGTCACCCCCATCATCGTCGACGAAGATGGCGCGATCCAGGCGCACATGGACCCCACCCTGATCGCCTACAACTCGGGCGCGGGCGGGGCCGGCGGCAAGGACGGCCGCGGCATGGTGTTCAACCTGCTGGACGCCGGGCATGGCCGCGACGAACTGCGCGCGGCCCTGCACGCCGCCCAGGCCGACCCGCAATCGGTGCAATCCGCCTGGGTCACCCTCGACGGGGTGCGCCAGCTGGTGTCGGTGGCCTACATGCCCGAATTGCGCTGGCACGTGCTGACCGTGGTGGACCTGGGCGCTGCCCGGGTGCTGGATACCGACTGGCTGTGGCCCGCGGCCATCGGCCTGGTGCTGCTGTTCGCCGCGCTGCTGCTGTGCTTCGGCTATGCCATTGAACGCCTGATGCTGCGGCCGTTGCGCCGCCTGCAGCAGTCCGCCCGTGCCATCGCCAACGGCAGCTACGACGTGCGCCTGCCGCCGGGCGGGCAGGACGAGATCGGCGACCTGAGCCGCGCCTTCGGCGTAATGGCCGACAAGGTGCGCCAGCACACCGCCGAACTCGAGACCAAGGTGCGCGAACGTACCTCCGCACTGGAAGACGCCAACCGCGCCATGGCCGCCGCTCACAAGAAGATCGGCGATTCCATCGACTACGCCAGCCTGATCCAGCGCGCCATCCTGCCCGACCGCCAACTGACCCAGTCGCTGGGCGCGCACCACTTCGTGCTGTGGAAGCCGCGCGACGTGGTGGGCGGCGATTTCTATGTGTTCCGCTCCGATGGCAACAATTGCCTGCTCGGCATCATGGACTGCGCCGGCCACGGCGTGCCGGGCGCGCTGATGACCATGCTGGCCCGCGCGGCCATCGACCTGGCCATCACCGAGGCCGGGCCGGCCGACCCGGCGGGCATCCTGGCGCGTACCGACAGCGCGATCCGGGCCATGCTTGCGGATGCGCAACTGCCCCGTGCCCTGGCCACCAATACGGACGCGGGCCTGGTATATATTGACCGCGAATCCGGCAGCTTGCGGTATGCCGGCGCCAAGATCAGCCTGTATGCCAGCGACGGCCAGACCCTGCGCGAAGTGCCCGGAGGCAAGCGCGCGCTGGGCGACAAGCGCACGGGGGTTTACCAGAACATCGAGCTGCGCATGGAACCCGGCTGGACGTACTACCTGGCCACCGACGGCTTCCTGGACCAGGCGGGCGGCGAGCACGGCTTCGGTTTCGGCAACACGCGTTTCGCCGAAATGCTCAAGAGACACGCGCAGCAGCCGTTAACCGAACAGGCGGCCGCTTTTTCCGAGGCCTTGGCCCAGTATCAAGGCGGACGGCCGCAGCGCGATGACATTACCTTGCTGTCTTTCCGTTTCGAATAATCGTTATCAGGGCGGTAACTCCCATGAATGCCTCCGATCTCTACGCATTGGGCGAGCGGTTCGACCAGAACCGCACCCTGCTGTGCTTCAACGGGCCGATCTCCCGTAGCCTGATCGAGGAAATCGGCAATGCGCTGAAGAACTACCTGAATGCCGAACACGCCCGGCCGGCGGAAGCCATGGACGTGTTCTCGGTCTACATCGAGATGATCCAGAACATCCGCCAGTACGCCGCGCAGAACGGCGATGCCGATGCCGCCGCCACCGTGGTGATCGGCCGCCGCGACGAAAGCCGTTATGTGGTGTCGGCCGGCAACCTGGTCAAGGCCGAAGACGGCCGCCATCTGGTGGACCGCATCCAGCGACTGGCCGCGCTGGACAAGGCGGCCCTGAAAGCCGAATACAAGGCCCAGCTGCACAAGCCGCGCACCCCCGGCGTTGCCTCGGGCGCCGGCCTGGGGCTGATCGACATCGCGCGCCGGGCGGGCGCACCGCTGGAAGCCAGCCTGACGCCCGCGGCGGGCGAGGGCAAGGCGTTCTTCAGCCTGAGCGTCGTGATCTGACCGCCGCCTCTCCGCGCGCCCTAGACCCTTTTCGGAGTGATTGATGAAAGACCTGAATATTCCCGGGACCCAGTCCACGCCCGCCATTACCGCCGACTTCGCCGCCGGCGTGCTGGCGATGCGCGGCGATTCCTACCCCGAGAATTCCTTCGAGCTGTTCGGCCCGGTGATCGAGTGGGTCGAGACCTACCTGCAGGGCGGCGATGCGCCGCTGAACCTGGAACTTGAACTGCTGTACCTGAACACCAGCAGCATCAAGTCGGTGATGGACATCTTCGACCTGCTGGAAGCCGCCCACGGCAAGGGCCGCAGCGTCAGCGTCACCTGGTTCTACGACATGCGCAACGAGCGCGTGGGCGAACTGGCCGAGGAATTCAAGGAAGACTGCACCTTCCCGTTCTCGGTCGTCGGCCGCCAATGAAGCCCGGCAACGCCGAGCTGGACGAACGCATCGGCCGCCTGCTGGCGGATCCGGCCTACGCCGGGCATCCCCTGCGTGACGCATTGCAGGACCTGTGGCGGCACACCGCCGAGCAGATGGCGCGGATCGAACGCGTCACCCACCTGTCCGACGCCTACCAGTCCATGGCGCACCAGCGGGAAATGGGTCTGTGCGAACAGTTCGACCGGCAGTTGCGACGCCTTGCCCGTATCGCCCGTATCTCCGACCACTACCAGAGCATGATGCGCGACCTGAACGCGGCGCTGGAAGAAACCTCCAGCCGCGATCCCCTGACGGGTCTCTTGAACCGGCGCGCGCTGATGGAAATGATCAAGCAGGAAGTCCAGCGCGCCGCCCGTGGCGGCCAGGCCTTCGTCGTCGCCATGCTGGACGTGGACCACTTCAAGTCGGTCAACGACCGCTACGGTCACGAAATCGGCGACCGCGCCCTGGTCGAACTGGCCGGCGCCATGCGCAACAGCGTGCGTGAATACGACCTGTGCGGTCGCTGGGGCGGCGAGGAATTCCTGGTGCTGCTGCCCGCGACCCCGCCGGAAACGGCGCAGGGCGTGATGGACCGCCTGGTGGGCGCGGTGCGGGGATTGGCGATCAATGTCGGCGCAGACGTGCTACGCCTGACCGTCAGCATCGGCATGGCGTATCACCAGCTCGGAGAAACTTTTTCAGAAACGCTCAGCCGGGCGGACCAGGCGCTGTACCTGGCCAAGCAGGACGGACGCGATCGCGTCGCGCTTGGATTCCCCCGGCCCTGAAATGAACCCGGAATCGCAGTCTTCCGGTATGGAGCCCCTTATGCTTGATTCTCATCCAGGTGGTTCAAGCGCGGCCCCGCAAGGCGCCGCGTGGCAGGTGGACAACTACCTGGCGTCGATGGACCGGGCACTGCTGCTGTTCGATTTCGACGCGGCCGGTTCGCTCCTGAACGCAAACGAAAACTTCCTGGCCGCCATGGGCTACGCCCAAGGCGACATCGACGGCCTGCGCCATGACCTGCTGTGCGACAGCATGGACGAAGGCAAAGGCATTGCCAGCGCCGAAAACATCTGGGCCCGGCTGCGCCGCGGCGACTTCTTTTCCGGCACCTGCCGTTACCGCAGGCAGGACGGCGGATCCCTCTGGATCGAAGCCACCTACCTGCCGATGCGCGACGACACGGGCGAGGTGCGCCGCATCTCGGTCATCTCGCGCAAGTCCATCGCCGACGCCGAGCGCCAGGAAGAAATCCGCCTGCTGCTGCTGGGCATCAACGAAACCGGCAACGCCGTGGCCGTCTCGGGCCGCGACGGCCGCATCGTCTACGTCAACGACGGTTTCCAGCGCATGCTGGGCTTTGCCCGCGGCGACGCGCTGAACCAGGAGCTGGGCGAACTGCTGGCCGGCGGGCGCCCCGACGGCGGCACCCGCGAAGAGCTCGACCGCCGCATCGCCTGCCGCGAGGGCTACCACAAGGACGTGCTGGTCTACGACCGCGGCGGCAAGCCGCTGTGGGTGTCGGTGATGGCCAATTCCGTGTTCGACGAACGCGGCTCGCTGGTCAACATCGTCGACGTGCTGACCGACATCACGCCCACCAAGGTGCACGAGGTGCTGCAGCGAAGGGTGCTGCAGGCGATGGTGAACGAGGCCTCGGTGGTGGAAGTGATGAACATGGTGTGCCGCGAGGTCGAGCGCCTGGCGCCCGAAGTCGCGGCCACGGTGCTGCGCGTGGACGAGGCCGGCAAGCTGCGGCCCCTGGCCTCGCCGAGCCTGCCGTCGGCCTACGCCGACGCCCTGGACGGCGAAGCCATCGGCCCGCAGTCCGGTGCTTGCGGCACCGCCGCCTTCCTGGGCCGCCCGGTGATCGTGCCGGACATCGCCACCGATCCGCTGTGGGACAACTACCGCCACCTGCCGCTGCCGGAAGACATCAAGGCGTGCTGGTCCTCGCCCATCAAGTCCAGCGACGGCCGCGTGATCGGCACGTTCGGCTTCTATTTCCGTGAACGCCGCCTGCCCGACGATTTCCACCACCGCCTGGTGGACGTCTGCGTCTACCTGTGCGCGCTGGCGCTGGAACGCGAAGAAGCGCGCGCCCGCATCCGCCAGCTGGCGTTCTACGACGAGCTGACGGGCCTGCCCAACCGCAATCTGCTGCTGGCCCAGGCCGAGCAGGCCATCGCGCGGGCCGAACCCGATCGCAAGCGCGTGGCGGTGCTGTTCCTGGATCTGGACCGCTTCAAACAGGTCAACGACACGCTCGGCCATCCCATCGGCGACGCACTGCTGCGCGACGTCGCCCAGCGCCTGCGCCGCCTGGCCCGCGCCACCGACATCGTCGGCCGCCTGTCGGGCGACGAGTTCGTGATGCTGATGCCCGATTTCGAGCACGGCCGCCTGACCGCCGCCGCGGAACACATCCTGGTCGCCCTGGCGCAACCGTTCGTGGTGGGCGGCGTCACGCTGAACCCGTCGGTGAGCATCGGCATCAGCGTGTTCCCGGAAAACGGTCGCGACATGGATACGCTGCTGCGCCACGCGGACATGGCGATGTACCAGGCCAAGACAGCGGGCCGCAACCGCATTTCGTTCTTCAGCGCCGAAATGAACCGCCAGGCCCAGGAACGCCTGGCCCTGGAAGCCGCCCTGCGCGACGCCCTGGAAGGCCGCGCGCTGCGGCTGCACTACCAGCCCCAGGTCGGCCTGAAGAACGGCAGCCTGTACGGGGTCGAGGCGCTGGCCCGCTGGCGCCACCCCACGCTGGGCGACATTTCCCCCGCCCGCTTCGTGCCCCTGGCCGAAGAATGCGGCCTGATCGGCGACCTGGGCGACTGGGCCGTACGCGAAGCCTGCTCGCAACTATCGACATGGCGCCACAACGGCCTGCGCGTCCCGTCGGTATCGGTGAACCTGTCAGCGACCAACTTCCACAACCTGAACCTGCCCCGCATGATCGCGGCGACCCTGGCCGAGTTCGGCCTGGCCGCGCAGGACCTGATGCTGGAAATCACGGAAGGCGTGGTCCTGGACGCCACCGCCGGCACGCTACGCACCATCGCCGAACTCCACCGCCTGGGCGTACGCTTGTCGATGGACGATTTCGGGACCGGCTATTCAAGCCTGGGACATTTGAGGCGCTTGATCGTCGATGAGCTGAAGCTGGATCGCAGTTTCGTTCAGGGGCTGGAGAGCGACGATGCGGCTCGGGCGCTGACAAGCGCTGTGATTCGGATCGGGGAGAGTCTGAGCTTGCCGGTGGTGGCCGAAGGGATCGAGAACGAGGAGCAGCGGCGGTTCTTGATCGAGCAGGGGTGTGCAGCAGGACAAGGGTTCTTGTTTTCGCCGCCGTTGCCGGCGGGAGATTTGGAGGAGTGGTTGCGGGCGCGGGGGTGATCGGTTTTTGGTGTGCAGATGTTGGTTCTTAAGCCGCGCTGGGCGGGGTGGGTGTGGGGTGGGCGG
>NZ_JCBANA010000051.1:0-49630 GCF_059760725.1 Achromobacter sp. 1014246743 | reverse complement strand
CCGCGCCCACCAGGGCATCGCGGCGGATGTCCATGGGGGTGGTGCCGGCGTGGTCGGGCTGGCCTTCGACCACGATCTGCACGCGGCGGATACCGACGATGTTGGTGACCACGCCGATGGGCAGCTGCCGGCTTTCCAGCACGGGGCCCTGTTCGATGTGCAGTTCGACGAATGCGGCGGTGCCGTGGGCGCCGCGCAAGGGGGCGTTGAGTGCGGCCGGGTCGCCGCCGATGCGGGCGATGCCCTG
Organism: Achromobacter sp. 1014246743; assembly: GCF_059760725.1. Taxonomy (NCBI): domain Bacteria; kingdom Pseudomonadati; phylum Pseudomonadota; class Betaproteobacteria; order Burkholderiales; family Alcaligenaceae; genus Achromobacter; species Achromobacter sp. 1014246743. The sequence continues at coordinate 49,383 of NZ_JCBANA010000051.1, read as the reverse complement.
GGCCAGCGTTTCGCCGTCGGGGTTGCGGGCGGCCAGCATGTCGGCGCTGAGCTGGCCGCTGAGCGCGCGGCTGCCGACGCAGGAAATGCCGTAGTCGCTGGGCTCTTCGGACAGGAAGTCGATGACCTCGAAGTCGTGTTCCAGTTCGATGCCGTGTTCTTGCAGGGTGTGGGCGACTTCGATGCCGGCCAGCACGCCGATGATGCCGTCGAAGCGGCCGCCGCTGGGCACGGTGTCGCAATGCGAGCCGGTGGCGATGGGCTTGCGGGCGGGGTTGCGGCCGGCGCGGGTGCCGATCAGGTTGCCGCCGGCATCCACGCGCGTCGTCAGGCCCGCGGCCTCGAATTCGGCGCGCAGCCACTGGCGCGCTTCCTGGAACAGCGGCGAGAACGCGCGGCGAGTCCAGGGCTGGTCGGGCAGGGTGAAGCGCGACAGCGCTTCGACGCGAGCCCACAGGCGGTCGGCGTTCAGGGGAGGAAAGGGCTGGGACATGGGCGCGGCCTTCATGCCTGGCGCGGGCGCAGGAAGCGGCCGTCGCCTTGCTGGTTGACGATGCGCTGGCCGTCGTAGACCTGCTGGCCGCGGCACCAGGTGCCGGCTACCCGCACGGTGAATTCACGGCCTTCGAACGAGCTCCAGTTCACGGCGGCCAGGCTGCCGGACGGATCGAAGGCGTAGCGTTCCGGGGTGAGGATGACGATGTCGGCGTCCTTGCCGATATCCAGCGTGCCCTTGCGGTCGTCGAGCAGGAAGTGCCTGGCGGGGTTGCTGCACAGCTGGCGCACCACCATGGTGGGCGAAATGCCGTGTTCTTCGCAGCCGGTCCAGAAGGCGGGCAGCAGGGTTTCCAGGCCGGGGCCGCCGGATGAGTTCTTGAAGACGTTGGGATTCTGCTTGCGCTCCAGCCCCCAGCTGACGTGGTCGGACGAGACGAAGGTGCATTCGTCGTTGGCGATGTGGGTCCAGAGCCGGTCGACCTCGGCCTTGGGGCGGATGGGCGGGTAGTGCTTGGTCTTGGCGCCGAAGCGGCGGGTGTGTTCTTCGTGGTTCAGCATCAGGTACTGCACGCAGGTTTCGATGCTGGCGCGGTGGCCGTTGCGGCGGTACATGTTGCAGATCTCGAAGCCGCGCGAGGTGGACACGTGCACGGCGTGGGCGCGGGCGCCCGTCTCGGCGCCGATCTCGTAGATCAGGGCGGTGGCCAGGTTTTCGATCAGCGGCGTGTGGGCGCGCATGAACGCGTCCCAGCCGGTGTCGCCGGCGTCGATGAGGCGCGCGATGTTCTTGCGCGTCATTTCCTGCATCTGGTTGTGCACGCCGCAGGCCAGGCCCGACGGCGCGATCAGGCGGAAGGCGTCGTACAGGTCGTCTTCTTCGATGCGTGGAAAGCGGCCGGGCGTGGCTTCGAAGGTCGAGAACTTGAAGGCACAGACGCCGCCTTCGATCAGGCCGGCCGCGGCCGCCAAGCCGTGTTGCGTGTTCAGCGTGCCGAACAGGGCCACGTCGACGTGGCAGTCGCGTTCGACCTCGGCGATCTTGGCATCAAGGTGCGGGCGCGAGGCCACGGGTTCGGGGTCGTCGTAGGGCATGTCGACCATGACGGTGACGCCACCCGCCGCCGCGGCGCGGGATGCCCAGCCCAGGCCTTCCTGGTTGGCCTGGCTGCCGGAATGCACCTGGCCGTCGACCACGCCGGGGATGATCCATTGGCCGGTGGCGTCGACGCTCTCGCGCGCCGCGGGGGCCGCGCCGGTGCCGCGCGCGGCGATCTTGCCGCCTTGCACCGCCAGCCAGCCGTTTTCCACAATGCCGTGCGGATCGACGATATTGCCGCGCACCACCCAATCGAAATCGCTCATGACCACTTCCATTCAGACCAAGGATTGAAGGGCAGTGTAGTAAGCGCAGGTCAAAACGTCTTATGCTTATATGTACGTAGGAATTAACATCAGGTTAAGCATATGAAATTGAATCTGCGGCAGATCGAGGTGTTCCGCGCCATCATGATCAGCGGCTCGATCAGCGGCGCCTCGAAGCTGTTGTTCGTGTCGCAGCCCGCCGTCAGCCGGCTCATCGCCTACACCGAGCAGCGCCTGGGGCTGATGCTGTTCGAACGCATCAAGGGCCGGCTGTACCCCACGCCGGAAGCGCGTCGGCTGTTCGTGGAAGTGACCGCGCTCTATCAGAACGTGCAGCGCGTGAACGAGGTGGCCGATAACCTGGCCGAGAACCGCGAAGGCCAGTTGCGGCTGTCTTGCAGCCCCAGCCTGGGGCAGTCGCTGCTGCCGCGTGCCATCGCCCGGTTCCGCCGCCAGTTTCCCGAGATCCGCATCGTGTTGCAGACGCTGATTCCCGCAGTGATGGAGCAGTCGCTGCTGACCCAGCAGGTCGAGCTGGGGGTGGCGTACATGCCGGTGAACCACCCCAGCCTGGCCACCCGGCCGCTCTATGAAAACAAGATCGTGGCGGTGCTGCCGGCGGGCCATCCGCTGGCCGCGCGCCGCCAGGTCACGGCGGCTGAACTGGCGCGCGAACCGCTGATCGGCTACAGCGCCGACATTCCGTTCGGCATGCTGGTGCACAAGCTGTTCGGCGCCGAAGATGCCCAGCCCGAGCCGCGCATCGAGGTGCAGCAGGCGCACGTGGCCTGCGCCCTGGTGCAGGCCGGCGCCGGGGTGGCGCTGGTGGACGAGATCACGGTGGCGGGGCCGATCTGGTCCGATGTGGTGACGGTGCCGATCGTGGATACGGTGCACGCGCCGGTCAATGTCTTTCACCTGCAGTTGCAGCCGCTGTCGCGCTTGGCGCAGGCGTTCATCGACGTGCTGCACAAGCTGGACCTGCCCGCCGCCCCGGAATCCGACTGATATATCGCCTGGGGATATCCCTAGGTGGGGCGCGGCGCCACGTCGCGCCGCTCTCTGAGTGCGGCCAACAATTAACACAGCGTTATAGACAAGGCATAAAAGGTAATACGACATTAACAAGATTGCTTCCTATGATTCCCCGAAATCTCCAGCGCCATGGCGTCGCTGGACCGGCTGAACCGCTATCGGGAAAGGAAGGGCGAAATGGGAAGAATCTTGACGATGAAAGACGTCGAAGCCGCGGTCAGGGGCGGTTCGGTGTTTGCCTGTGGCGGGGGCGGCTGGGCCGATCATGGCCGCGAACTGGGGTCGCTGGCGGTGACCATCGGCCGGCCCGAGCTGGTCTCGATGGACGAAGTACCTGACGACGCCTGGATCGCCACCGCCGCCGCCATCGGCGCGCCGGGCGGCCTGACCGATTGGCAGATGCTGGGCATCGACTACGTCAAGGCGGCCGAACGCCTGCAAGATGCCCTGGGCGAACGCCTGTACGGGCTGATCATCGGCCAGAACGGCATGTCGAGCACGCTCAACGGCTGGCTGCCGTCGGCGGTGCTGGGTACCAAGGTGGTGGACGCGGTGGGCGACATCCGCGCCCATCCCACGGGCGATATGGGGTCCCTGGGCCTGGCCGGCAGCCCCGAACCCATGATCCAGTGCGCCGTGGGCGGCAACCGCGCCAACAATGCCTATATGGAACTGACCGTGCACGGCGCCACGGGCAAGGTGTCGCCGGTGCTGCGCAAGGCGGCCGACATGGCCGGCGGCTTCATCGCCAGCTGCCGCAACCCGATCCGCGCGTCGTACGTGCGGCGTCATGCGGCGCTGGGCGGCATCAGCCGCGCGCTGGCGCTGGGCGAAGCCATCCTGGCGGCGCAGCCCAAGGGCGGCAGCGCCGTGATCGACGCCCTCTGCAAGGCCACGCAGGGCGAGATCATCGGCTCGGGCAAGGTGGTGCGCAACACGCTCAAGTACACCGAAGAAGCCTTCGATATCGGCACGGTCGAAATCGGCGAAGGCGCGGGCAAGCGCGTCATCCACGTGATGAACGAGCACATGGCCGTGACCGACGCACAAGGCGAACGCATCGCCTGCTACCCCGACGTCATCACCACGCTGGACGGCGACGGCAACCCGGTCAGCGCGGGCAAGCTGAGGGAAGGCCTGCAGGTGTCGATCCTGCACGTGTCCAAGCAGCACATTCCGCTGTCTTCCAGCGTGACCGATGCGTCGGTGTATCCCATCGTCGAAAAGGCGCTGGGCATGGATTTCACCGGCTACGCGCTGGCACGCTGAGGGGCCGCACGATGAAACGCGAATTCAACGTTCCCGGCGGCACGGCGCTGCGTTGCAAGGGCTGGCGCCAGGAGGCCCTGCTGCGCCTCCTGGAAAACGTGCTGGCGGTGGGCGAAGACCCGGACAATCTGGTGGTCTACGCCGCGCTGGGCCGCGCGGCGCGCGACTGGCCGTCGCACGACGCCATCGTGCGCGCGCTGCTTGAACTGGAAGAAGACCAGACCCTGATCGTGCAGTCGGGCAAACCCATCGGGGTGCTGCGCACGCATCCGCAGGCGCCCATCGTCATCATGGCCAACTGCAATATGGTGGGGCAGTGGGCCCACGCCGAAAACTTCTACCAGCTGCAGGACGACAACCTCATCTGCTGGGGCGGGTTGACTGCCGGCGACTGGCAATACATCGGCTCGCAGGGCGTCATCCAGGGCACCTACGAAATCTTCTGCCGCATCGCCGAGCGCCACTTCGGCAACGACCTGCGCGGCCGCTTCATCCTGACCGCCGGCATGGGCGGCATGGGCGGCGCCCAGCCCCTGGCCGGCCGCATGGCCAACGCCGCCATCCTGACCGTCGAGATCAACCCGGAACGTATCGAAAAGCGCCTGAAGGCGGGCTTCCTGGAGCGCCGCGCCGAGTCGCTGGACGAGGCGCTGGCCCTGATCCGCGAGGCCCAGGCGGCGCGCCGCCCGATCTCGGTAGGGCTGCTGGGCAACGCGGCCGACGTCTATCCGGAAATCCTGGCGCGCGGCATCGTGCCGGACATCGTCACCGACCAGACGTCCGCGCATGACCTGGTGTACGGCTACGTGCCGTCGGGCTACACGCTGGACCAGGTAGTGCGCATGCGCCAGGACGACATGGCCGGGCTGATGCACGCCAGCCGCCAGTCCATTGTGCGCCACGTCACCGCGATGCTGGGCTTCAAGGACCGTGGCGCCGTGGTGTTCGACAACGGCAACCTGATCCGCACCCATGCCAAGCAGGGCGGCGTGGAACGCGCGTTCGAGATTCCGGTGTTCACCGAGGCCTTCCTGCGGCCGCTGTTCGCGCGCGCCATCGGCCCGTTCCGCTGGATCGCGCTGTCCAACGACCCGGGCGACATCCGCAAGATCGACGACTTTCTTTTGCAGCGCTTTCCGGACAACCTGATCGTATCCAACTGGATTCGCCTGGCGCGCCAGGAAGTGCCGTTCGAAGGCTTGCCGGCGCGCATCGCCTGGCTGGGCCACGGCGAACGCACCGAGCTGGCGCTGGAAGTGAACCGCATGGTGCGGGAAGGCGTGCTGGCCGCGCCGGTGGCCTTCACCCGCGACCATCTGGATGCCGGCGCCATGGCGCACCCCAACATCATGACCGAGAACATGCGCGACGGCTCGGACGCCATCGCCGATTGGCCCTTGCTGAACGCCATGATCAATTGCGCGTCCAGCGCCGACCTGGTGGCGATTCATTCCGGGGGCGGCGGTTACAGCGGCTACATGACCAGCGCGGGTGTCACGGTGGTGGCGGACGGCACCGACGCGGCGGCGCAGCGATTGTCGCTGTCGCTCACCAACGACACCGCCAGCGGCGTGCTGCGCTATGCCGACGCCGGCTACGAAGAGGCGCTGGACGAGGTCAGCAAAAAAGGCATAGGTCGCATCGATACGTCGGTGCGGGCTTGAACGGCAGGACATAACAGCCCCGGATACGGGGCGATTCAACGGGAACGTCAATGAAGAACATCGCAATCAACCCGGGCGCCGGGGTATTGGGGGGCAATCCCCCCCATGCCGGCGCCGACGAACACAAGGGCGCCAAGAAGGCTGTCATCGCCGCATCCATCGGCAATGCGCTGGAATGGTATGACTTCTCGGTCTACGCGCTGTTTGCGGTGTATATCGGGCAGAACTTCTTTCACAACGCAGACCCGACGGTGCAGCTGATGGCCTCGTTCCTGGCCTTCGGGCTGGGCTTCGTGGTGCGGCCGCTGGGCGCGCTGGTGCTGGGCTCGTACGGCGACCGGGCCGGGCGCAAAGCCGCGCTGACCATGACCATCATGCTGATGGCGCTGGGCACCCTGCTGATCGCCATTGCGCCGCCGTACGCGGCCATCGGCGTGGGGGCGCCGCTCTTGATCGTGTGCGGCCGCATGCTGCAGGGCTTTTCGGCCGGCGGCGAAGTGGGCGGCGCCACCGCATTCCTGGTCGAGCATGCACCGGAAGGCAAGCGCGGCCAGTATGCCTCGTGGCTGCAGGCCAGCATGGGCATTTCCAACCTGCTGGGCGCGCTGGTCGCCACGCTGGTGACCACGTTCCTGACCGAAGACCAGGTGGCGAGTGGGGCTGGCGCATTCCGTTCATCGTGGGCCTGTCGATTGCGCCGGTGGGGCTGTGGATGCGCCGCACGCTGGACGAAACGCCCCATTTTCGCGAAGAGCAGGCCCGTCAGGCGGCCACGAAAAATCATGTCAAGGCGCCGCTGCTGGCGGTGCTGCGCGACTACCCGCGTGAACTGTTCACGGGCCTGTGCATGTCGGTGCTGTGGGCGATCGGCCCGTACGCGCTGATCATCTTCATGCCGATCTACGTGCAGAAAAGCATGGGCTTTACCAGCTCGCAGGCGTTTCTGGGGGCGCTGGTGGGCAACCTGTTCCTGATCGGCGGCTGCTTCTTTTCGGGCACGCTGTCCGACCGCTACGGCCGCCGCACGGTGCTGCGCGGGTCGGCCTTGCTGCTGCTGGTGACGGTGTATCCGCTGATGATGTGGCTGCAGGCCAACCACACGCAGTTCGCACTGATCGTGGTGCAGTCGCTGTTCTGCCTGCTGGTGGCGATGTACGTGGGCACGGCGCCGGCCGCCCTGTCCGAAGTCTTCCCGACGGCGGTGCGCTCGTCCGGCATGTCCCTGTCGTACAACACCGCGGTGACGGTGCTGGGCGGTTTTGCGCCGGCCATCCTGACCTGGATCACCTACACCACCGGGGTGTCGTTCGCGCCGGCCCTGTATGTGATGGGCGCCTGCGTGGTGGCGCTGGTGGCGTTGACCCTGCTGCCGCCGAGCCGCCATGTCTGACGGCCCCGTGAAGTCGCCGCGGAGGTCGGCGCCGGGATGGCTGGCCGCGCTGGCCGCGGCGCTGGTCCTGTCGCCACTGGCGGGCGTTGCCGCGCCGGCCGCACCGGCCGGCCAGGCCGCGCCCGAAACTGCCAGTGCCGCGGCATCGACCGCTGCGCCCCGGTCCGTAGCCGATTGCGCCGTCACCCTCGACGGCCGCTCGCTGACCGCCGCCCAGGTCGTGGCGGTGGCGCGGCAGGACTGCGCCGTCACCATCGCCCCGCAAGCCGCCCAACGCGCGGCCCGCGCCTACGATCTGTTGCTGGCCTACGCCCGCCTGGACAAGCCGGTGTACGGCCTGAACCGGGGCGTGGGCCTGAACAAGGACCAGACCATCTTCCAGGGCGGCGACATTTCGCCCGAGGTGCGGCGCCTGTCCGAGCAGTTCAACCGCAACCTGCTGCATTCGCACAGCGCGGCCTACGGCAACGAGGCGCCGCGCGATGTGACCCGCGCGGCCATGCTGATCCGCCTGAACACCGCGCTGTTCGGCGGGGCCGGCATGCAGCCCGCGGTGCTGGACCAATACGCCGCCTTCCTGAACCGCGACGTGACGCCGGTGATGCTGGGCGAAGGCTCGGTCGGCCAGGCCGACATCACCATCCTGCCGCAGATCGGCCTGGTCATGATGGGCGAGGGCGAGGCCTGGCGTGGCGGGCGGCGCCTGGGCGCGGCGCAGGCGCTGCGCGAGGCGGGGCTGGCGCCGGTGCGGCCGTTCGGCAAGGATGCGCTGTCCATGGTCAGTTCCAACGCCTACGGTGCCGCGGTGGCGGTGCTGGCTGCGCACGATGCGCGGGCGCTGCTGGCTCAGGCCGATGCGGTGGCGGCGCTGTCGCTGGAAGGGCTGGATGGCAATCTGGCGCCGCTGCTGGCCCCGGCGCAGTCGCAGCGGCCCTATGCCGGCCAGCGCGCCACCGCCGAGCGCATGCTGGGGCTGCTGCAAGGCAGCGCGTTGTGGAAAACCGATGCGCAGCGGCCGCTGCAGGATCCGCTCAGCTTCCGCACCGTCAGCCAGGCGCACGGGGCCGCCCGCGACATGCTGGCGCTGCTGGACGGCCAGTTGCAGGTGCAGATCAACAGTTCCGATGACAACCCGACCGTGGTGCTGGACGCCACGCCCAGCCCCGGTGCCTCCGCCTACGAAACCCAGTATTTCGTGACCGACGGCCCGGTGCGGGGGGCGGTGCTGCCCAGCGCCGGCTTTGACCCCAGCGCCTGGGTGCTGCCGCTGCAGGGCACGGCGGTGGCCCTGTCGCAGGTGGCGCAACTGTCGGCGCAGCGCACCTTGCGCCTGACCGACCCGGCCTTCACGCGGCTGCCGCGCTTTCTCAGCCCGGGCAACGGCGCCATCGGCTACGGCCCGATCCAGAAGACCGTGTCGGCGCTGGCGGCCGACGTGCGGGCCCTGTCCGGCCCGGTCGTGACCGACGTGCAGGCGCAGGCCGGCAACATCGAAGACGTGGGCACCAACGCGCCGTTGACCGGGCTGCGCGTGACCGGGCAGATCGCCGCCTTGACCCGGTTGCTGGCGGTGGAACTGATGCATGCGGCCCAGGCCGTGGACCTGCGCTATCCGCAAGGGCCGGCAGCCGCCCTGGGGCAGGGCACGGCCATCCTGTGGCGGGACTTCCGCAGGCAGGTGCCGCACCTGGCCGAAGACCGCCGCAACGACGCCGACATCATCGCGGCCACGGCATTCCTGCGGCAGAACCGGGACGCCCGATCCGCCTGGGCGCCTGGCCTGTAGGCGTGGAACAGTCTGTTGCGCGGCGGCCGCCCACGGGCCGGCCGCCGAACGCTTGCCAAGCGGGTGATTTGCGTTAAATTTGCGCGACGCCCGCAGGCGCCGGATTGCCCGCCGCCCGCGCCGCCACCGCGTTTCCAATCGCCACCCCCGGATCTCCAGGAGTTCCTACGCATGTCTTCCCTAGACTCGTTCGCCATCACCCAAAAATGGCCCGCCCGGCACCCCGACCGCATCCAGCTCTATTCGCTGCCCACGCCCAACGGCGTGAAGGTGTCGATCCTGCTGGAAGAGCTGGGCCTGCCCTATGAGCCGCACCGGGTCAGCTTCGATTCCCAGGACCAGTTTTCGCCGGAATTCCTGTCGCTCAGCCCGAACAACAAGATCCCGGCGATCCTGGACCCCAACGGCCCCGACGGCAAGCCGCTGGCGCTGTTCGAGTCCGGCGCCATCCTGGTCTACCTGGCCAGCAAGACGGGCCAGTTCATCCCCGCCGACACCGCCGGCCGCTATGAAACGCTGCAATGGGTGATGTTCCAGATGGGCGGCATCGGCCCGATGTTCGGCCAGCTGGGCTTTTTCCATAAGTTCGCCGGCAAGGACTACGAAGACAAGCGCCCGCGCGACCGTTATGTGGCCGAATCCAAGCGCCTGCTGGGCGTGCTGGACAAGCGCCTGGAAAGCCGCGCCTGGGTCATGGGCGACCAGTACACCATCGCCGACATCGCGATCCTGCCGTGGGTGCGCAACCTGATCGGCTTCTACGGCGCCGGCGACCTGGTCGAATTCTCGCAATTCAAGAACGTCGCCCGCGTGCTGGAAGCATTCGTGGCGCGTCCGGCAGTGGTGAAGGGTCTGACTATTCCGGCTTGAGCATTGCGCCGTGCCTGGATGTCGGCAAAGATCCGTTTAACGCAATAGCTGGTGAGCCCTCGGGCAAATGCGTTGACTGCCGCGATAGCGGTTCCGCCAAAAGCGGAGGTAACAGACGCCAGGCTACGGGGCCCCTTCGGGGGCCTTCGTTCTTTGCCGCGGCGCCGTTGTCTGAACGCCCTTTGCGTCCGGTCAAACAAGCCCGATACTTTCATGCTTTTCAGTCATATGCTTATTACCAGAAGGCGTAAGCTGGCCTCATAAGCTGGACAACGCTGTACGAACACCCGACGTGCGCGCTTGCCGGCGCGTAACGGAGGGTCAGATGAAGAAGTTCGGGATCAAGGCGGTGGTGGCGCTGCTGGTATTGGCAGGCGGGGCCATTGGCGGCGCCCAGGTGCTTACCGCCCATCGCAAGACAGACACCACGGCGACGATCGATCCGCAGGATCGGCGCCTGGTCGAGGCCGGCGCCTATATCGCGCGCACAGCCGACTGCGTGGCCTGTCACAGCGTGCCCGGCGACAAGCCCTTTGCGGGCGGCCTGGCGATGCAGACGCCGGTGGGCACGATCTACTCGTCCAACATCACGCCCGACAAGGCCGCCGGCATCGGCGCCTACACCTACGCCGATTTCAAGAACGCGGTGCAGTACGGCATCCGCAAGGACGGCACGCCGCTCTATCCGGCCATGCCGTATCCGTCGTACGCCATCATGCCGGACGCCGACGTGCAGGCGCTGTACGCCTACTTCATGGCCGACGTGAAGCCCGATGGCAAGCCCAGCGCCGATTCCACCATTCCGTGGCCGCTGAACATGCGCTGGCCCATGGCCTGGTGGCAGGCGCTGTTTGCCGGCAAGCGGCAGTTCGCGGCGCCGGCCGGCGCCGACGACATGCTGACGCGTGGCGCCTATCTGGTGGAAGGGCCGGGGCATTGCGGCGCCTGCCATACGCCGCGTGGCCTGGCCTACCAGGAAAAGACGCTGTCCATGGCGGATGGCGATGCCTTCCTGTCGGGCGCGGTGATCGACGGTTGGCGGGCCAAGAGCCTGCGCGGCGAAGCCCAGGGCCTGCAATCGTGGACGGCGGCCGACATCGCGCTGTTCCTGAAGACCGGCCGCACCGACAAGGTGGCGGCCTTTGGCGCGATGGCCGACGTGGTCGAGCACAGTACGCGTTATTTCAGCGACAACGACCTGGCCAGCATCGCGGCCTACCTGAAGCAATTGCCGCCGGTGCAGGGCAAGTTGCCGGTGTTTGCCGCCAAGGCCGATGCCACCACGGCGGCGTTGATGGCCGGTCGCTACGACAGTCGCGGCGCGGTGATCTACATGGAACAGTGCGTGGTCTGCCATCGCGCCGACGGCCAGGGCATGCCGCGCATTTTCCCGGCGCTGGCGGGCAATTCGGCCGTGTTCGCGCAGAACCCGCAGTCGATCATCCAGATCACGCTGGAAGGCGGCAAGATGCCCGCCAACGACCATGACGCCATGGCCTTTGCCATGCCCGGGTTCAACCACCTGAGCGACCGCGATATCACCGACGTCATCAATTTCATCCGCACGGCCTGGACCAACCAGGCGCCGGCCATCGCCGATGGCGACGTGGCGCACATCCGCGACTTCCTGGCGGGCAAGAAACCGAACATCGTGTCGGGAGGCAAACATGAATAACAGGATCAAGATCGCCGCCGCGCTGGTGCTGGCGGCCACGGTCGGGGGCGGCATGGCCGCGATGGCGGCGCAGGATGCGCCGGCTGCGGACCCCAACGGCAAGACCTTCGCCGTGCTGGACAAGGACGGCAAGCGGCTGGCCGACTACACCATTCCGTCCGACACGCTGATTGCCAAGGAACCCAACGCCGACCAGATCAACTACGGCAAGCGCCTGCTCAACGAAACCCGCCGCCTGCTGCCGCAGAACACCGGCGCCAGCATGAATTGCAACAGCTGCCACGTGCAGCAGGGCAAGAAGCCGCTGGGCGCGCCGTACATCAACACGGTCAATTCGTTTCCGCAATTCAACCCGCGCGCCAACCGCGTGGTGACGCTGGAAGACCGCATCAACGGCTGTTTCATGCGGTCGATGAACGGCAAGCCGCTGGACAAGACGTCGCCGGAAATGCAGGCCATGGTGGCCTACATGAAGTGGCTGGCGCAGGACGTGCCGCATGGCGCCAAGGTGCAGATCGAAAACGCCTGGCCGATCGACACGAGGTTGGTCGGCGACCCTGTGCGCGGGAAAAGCCTGTACGCGGCGCAGTGCGCCGCCTGCCACGGCGCCAACGGCGAAGGCAAGAAGGACCGCGCAGGCGACATCGTGTTTCCGCCGCTGTGGGGCGACGAGTCGTTCAACATCGGCGCGGGCCTGGCGCGCACCTACAAGGCCGCGGCCTTCATCCGCAACAGCATGCCGATGGGGGTGAACACCCACGGCACCTGGGGCGAAGGCGGCGTACTGTCGGACCAGGACGCGGTGGACGTGGCGGAATACTTCACTCACATGCCGCGCCCGGACTTCCCGGGCAAGGAAAAGGATTGGCCGAACGGCAAGAAGCCCAAGGACGCGCGGTATTGAGGTGATCGTTGCCGAGGACCGCCCCGAGCCGCCGCCGCGGCGCGGGACCTCGTAGCGGACGCGTTGCCGGCGGCCGTGTGCTGGCCAGACCGCCCTACAATCGGCGGATCTTCACTTGCGATCATCCGGCCCATCATGGAACTGCGCCAGCTGCGTTATTTCGTCCGCGTCGTCGAAGCCGGCAGCATCGGCCGCGCGGCCGCGTCGCTGGATATGGTGACGTCCGCGCTCAGCCAGCAGATCAGCCGCCTGGAAGGCGAACTGGCCACGCGGCTGTTGCAGCGCAGCGCCAGCGGCGTGGTGCCCACCGACGCGGGGCTGGCGTTCTTTCGCCAGGCCCAGCTGGCGCTGCGCCATGCCGATGACGCCGTGCGCGCCGCGCAGCAAGCCCGGCTGGCCGGGCACGTCAGCGTGGGGCTGTCGTCCACCACCGCATCGATCCTGGGGGCGCCGTTCGTGCAGGCCATGAACGAACGCTATCCCGACATCCGGCTGCACCTGGTCGAGGCGCTGTCGGGCCACCTGGCCGACATGCTCAACGGCCGGCTGCTGGACCTGGCCATCGTGTTCCATGCCGAGGCCGCGCGCCGCTGGAGCGTCATGCCGCTGCTGGACGAACCGCTGTACTTGTGTGCGCGTCGCGGCATGGCGGGTTTGCCGGCTGGCGCCACGACCCGCCTGGAAGACCTTGCCGACCTGCCGCTGGTGCTGCCCAGCGGCCGCCACGGGCTGCGCGCCCTGGTCAACCATGCCTTCCAGAAGTCCGGATTGACGCCACGGGTGGTGGCCGAGGTCGACGGCCTGGCGCTGCTGATGGACGTGGTGCAGCTGGGCTACGCCGCCACCATCCAGCCCAGCTCGGCCACCGCTCGCATCGCGCCTGGCCAGTTGGCGATGGCGCGCATCGACGATGCGGACCTGTTCCGGCCCAATCTGCTGGCCAGCCTGTCCGAAGATGAGCTGTCGCCCGCGGCGCTGGCCGCGCGGCTGGTGCTGGCGGACGTGTCGCGCAGCCTGGCGCGCGCGGGCACCTGGGCGGTGACGACCCTTCACGAATCGTGAAGACCCGTTGACGCCGCGCTGATATCGCGGCGCAGGGCGTAGACCTACAGTGCATTCCTTGATTCAGGAATGCTGTCATGGTCGACGTTCTGGTGGTGGGAGGGGGCAATGCGGCGCTGTGCGCGGCCCTGATGGCGCGCGAAGCCGGCGCCAGCGTGTTGCTGCTTGAGGCCGCGCCGCGCGAATGGCGCGGCGGCAATTCGCAGCACACGCGCAACCTGCGCTGCATGCACGATGCGCCGCAGGACGTGCTGGTGGACGCGTATCCCGAAGAGGAATACTGGCAGGACCTGCTCAAGGTCACCGGCGGCCAGACCAATGAACACCTGGCGCGGCTGGTGATCCGCGAGTCGTCCACCTGTCGCGACTGGATGCGGCGCCACGGCGTGAACTTCCAGCCGCCGCTGTCGGGCGCGCTGCACGTGGCGCGCACCAATGCGTTCTTCATGGGCGGCGGCAAGGCGCTGGTGAATGCCTATTACCGCAGCGCCGAAGCGCTGGGCGTGCAGATACGCTACGACGCGCCGGTGGACGCGCTGGAACTGCAAGACGGCCGCTTCATCGCCGCTCGCATCGGCGCCGAACGCATCGAGGCGCGCGCCTGCGTGCTGGCGGCCGGCGGCTTCGAGTCCAACCGCGAATGGCTGCGCGAGGCCTGGGGCCAGAACGAACGCGGCGAATGGCCGGCCGACAACTTCCTGATCCGCGGCACGCGTTTCAACCAGGGCGTGCTGCTCAAGTTCATGCTGGACGCGGGCGCGGACCGCATCGGCGATCCGTCGCAGTCGCACTGCGTGGCGATCGACGCCCGCGCGCCGCTGTACGACGGCGGCATCTGCACCCGCATCGACTGCGTGTCGCTGGGCGTGGTGGTCAACCGCGACGCGCAGCGCTTCTATGACGAAGGCGAGGATTTCTGGCCCAAGCGCTACGCCATCTGGGGCCGCCTGACCGCGATGCAGCCGGGGCAGATTGCCTATTCCATCATCGACGCCAAGGCCATCGGCCGCTTCATGCCGCCGGTGTTTCCCGGCGTCAAGGCCGACACGCTGCCCGAGCTGGCCACGCAGCTGGGCCTGGACCCGGTGGCGTTCGAGCGTACCGTGCGCGATTACAACCAGGCCTGCCGGGTCGGGAAGTTCGACCACACCGCGCTGGACGACTGCCATACCGAAGGCGTGACGCCCGCCAAGACCCACTGGGCCCGACCGATCGACACCGCGCCGTTCTACGGCTATGCGCTGCGTCCCGGCATTACGTTTACCTACCTGGGCCTGAAGGTCGACGAGACCGCCGCGGTGCGCTTTGACGACGTGCCCAGCGACAACCTGTTCGTGGCCGGCGAGATGATGGCCGGCAATGTGCTGGGCAAGGGCTATACGGCGGGGGTGGGCATGTCCATCGGCACGGCGTTCGGCCGCATCGCCGGCACCCGCGCCGCGGCCGCCGCGCGCCGCGCCCACCCTGAAGGAGCCCGCCATGCGGCAGCTTGAAGCCCTGGCCCAGGAGGCCCAGTCGTTCACCCCACCCCAGCCGGCGATGACCGAGCAGGTGGTCACGTGGCATGGCCGCGGCGCCGGGCCGGCTTCAGCACCGGTGACCGCCGAGCCCGGCGCGCTCAGCGGCGACGAGGCCGAGGTGGCCCGCGTCATGCAGATCTGCAACGCCTGCCGCTATTGCGAAGGGTTCTGCGCGGTGTTTCCGGCCATGACCCGGCGCCTGGAATTCGGCAAGGCCGACCTGAACTACCTGGCCAACCTGTGCCACAACTGCGGCGCCTGTCTGCACGCCTGCCAGTACGCGCCGCCGCACGAGTTCGCGGTGAACGTGCCGCAGGCCATGGCCAAGGTGCGCATGCAGACGTACACCGACTACGCCTGGCCGCCCGCGCTGGGCCAGCTGTATCGCCGCAACGGATTGACGCTGTCGCTGGCCACCGCGGCGGGCCTGACGCTGTTCCTGACGCTGGCGGTGCTGCTGACCGGCGGCCTGTGGCATGCGCCGATGGCCGGCAATTTCTATGCGGTGTTTCCGCATAACACGCTGGCGCTGATGTTCGGCGTCGTGTTCGGCTTTGCCATGCTGGCCCTGGGCGTGGGGGTGGCGAAGTTCTGGCGCGACGTCAGCCCGGGCGCGGCCAGCGGTGCCGCGGTGGCCGAAGCCGCGCACGACGCGCTGCGGCTGCGCTATCTGGACGGCGGCCACGGCAAGGGCTGCAACAACGCCGACGACGCCTTCACCCTGTGGCGTCGCCGCTTTCACCACTTCACGTTCTACGGCTTCATGCTGTGCTTTGCCGCCACGGTCGTGGCCACGCTGTACCACTACCTGCTGGGCCAGCAGGCGCCGTATCCGTTCTGGAGCGCGCCGGTGCTGCTGGGCACGGTGGGCGGCATCGGCCTGCTGGTCGGGCCGGCGGGGCTGCTGTGGCTGAACCTGAAACGCCATCCGCAGCATGGCGACGCCGCGCAAAAGCCGATGGACCGCGGCTTCATCGCGCTGCTGTTCCTGACCAGCGCCACGGGCCTGGCGCTGCTGGCCGGACGCGACACGGGCGCCATGGCGCTGTTGCTGGCGGTGCACCTGGGCGTGGTGATGGCGCTGTTCCTGACGCTGCCCTACGGCAAGTTCGCGCACGGCATCTACCGGTCGGCTGCGCTGCTCAAGTGGTCGATCGAAAAACGCCAGCCCAACAAGCTGCAGTTGGGATCTGACTGATCCGTTGTACCCGCTCGCATGACGGCGCCCTGGATGGCGCCGCAATCCATACCTATCAGGAGACTCGCATGTTCCCTTCCCGCATCGCCCGCGCGGCGCTTGCCGCCTGTCTGTGGTCGGCCCTGCCGACCGTGCACGCGCAGACCTTTCCCGCCAAGCCCATCACGCTGGTGGTGCCGCATTCGGCGGGCGGCACGTCCGACATCCTGGCGCGCACGGTGGCCGCCGAAGCGGCCAAGACGCTGGGCCAGACCATCGTGATCGACAACAAGGGCGGCGCCAACGGCACCATCGCGGCCAAGCAGGTGGCCTCGGCCGCGCCGGACGGCTACATGCTGCTGCTGGCCACCGCCAGCACGCACGGCATCAACCCGTCGCTGTACTCGCGCATCTCGTACGACGCGGCCAAGGACTTCACGCCCGTCACGCTGCTGGCCACCGTACCCAACGTGCTGGTGGTCGGCCCCAATGTGAAGGCTACCGACGTGCAGGCGCTGATCGTTCATATCAAGGCGCAGGGCGACCGCAGCAACATGGGCTCGGCCGGCGCCGGCACCCCGGGCCACCTGGCCGGCGAGATGTTCAAGCGTGCGGCCGGCCTGCAGTTCACCCATGTGCCCTACAAGGGCGGCAGCCCCGCCATCACCGACCTGATCGGCGGGCAGATCGATTTCCTGTTCACCACCATTCCTGGCGCGTTGCCGCATATCAAGGCGGGTACGTTGCGCGCCTTGGCGGTGACCTCGCCGCAGCGTTCGCCCGCGCTGCCCGACATTCCCACCATGGCCGAATCCGGCTTGCCCGGCTTCCAGGCCCTGTCGTGGCATGGCGTGGTGGCGCCGGCCGGCACGCCGGACGCGGTGGTGCAGAAGCTGAATGCGGCGTTGAGCGGGGCATTGGCCGCGCCCGCCGTGCGCCAGCGGCTGATGGAAGAGGGCGCGCAGGCATCCAACGTGAACACGGCTGCGTTCGGCGTCTTCATCCGGGAAGAAATCGTGGCCTGGGCGCAGGCGGTGAAGGATTCGGGCGCGACGGCGAACTGACGATCGTCATGTGAACCCTGCGGGGGCGCGTGCTAGGATTTCGCGCATGCTCACGACCCTGCTTTTTTCGTTGCTGGCACACGCGCCGGTGACCGCTTCCGATTTCGACCTGAGCTGCCTGGCCGCGGCCCGGGGCACGGGCGGCATGATGGAAACCACGGCGCATTGCGCGCGTCGTGACGGCAGCCAGCTGTCGTTCAATCCGGCCGTGCTTGGGCAGCTGGAATACGATGCCGACGGCCTGAGCGCGGTGGCGGTTGGCGGCGGCTGGTCATGGGTGCGCGCCGATGGTGCATCGGCGCAGGTGATCCCCTTCGACAATGGCCCCGACGATTTCGTCGACGGGCTGGCTCGTGGCCGGCGGGCCGATGGCGCCATGATCTACATCGACAAGCGCCTTGACGTCGCGTTGGCGACACCCTACACCTGGGTGGAACCCTTTGCCGACGGCATCGCCGCGGTCTGCGCGCGTTGCCGTTTCGAACCCGACGCCAGCGGGGAGCACCAAGTGGTGGTCGGCGGCGAGTGGGGCGCCATCGATCGCGCGGGCAAGCTGGTGTTGCCTTTGCGCGCGGATGCCGCCTCGTTGCGGCGGGAATTGGACGCCGCCAGAAAGCGCTAGCGGCGGCGCCTATCAGTGTCGGTCAACGCGCCTGGTAGGCGTCGCACAAGGCCAGGTATTCGTCGCCGTTGATCTCCAGCGCCATGGCCTGGATCAGCACGCGCTTGCGATTGGGCAGCGAGGTCTTCAACTGGATCTGCTTGGCGATCGGGATACCGACGTAGCTTTGGTTGACGTAGGTGTTCTCGTTGATGGCGTGCCACGGCACGACGGTGCCGTCGGTGATCTTCAGCCCGTCGCGGGTGAAGGTGATGACGGGCGTGGGCGGGCTGAAGGCGCGCTTCAGGCATCTGATGACCAGCCAGACGCCGATGGCGGCGATGGCGCCGAAGAACGCCAGTGCGCCCATGCTGTCGCGCGACCGCGCGGCCAAAAAGCCGAAGACCCCCGCGGCCACCGTCCAGATGATCGCACCGGCAATCAGGCGGTTGCGGGAGAAAAACACCGGGCGGTCGGCCAGCGTTTGGGATTGTTGGGCGTTGGAGCTGTAGATTTCCATATCGAGGCTGCGCAAAAGGGGAAGGGGGCCGCCCTGTAAAGGGGGCGGAATCGAAGTCAGGCGCCGGGCAGGTATTGGCGCAGACAGGCCAGCATCACCGGCTCATTGACGATCTTGGACCGGTCGATCTTGTGGGTCTTGCCCCGCGCGACGATGATCAGCGTCTCGTCGGTTTCCATGCCTTCGCTGTCCGATTGCGTGCGGATGGTGTCGATGGCGGTCCAGGGAATCTGCTGGCCCTTGTGCACCAGGCCGGCGGCGTTCATGCCCAGCGGGCCGAACGCCACGGTGGCGCCGGCCTGCAGCTTGCGGTGGGTGTCGGCTTCGAGATTGCCGCCCACCGCGTCTTCCAGGTGCTCGGCCAGTTCGTAGGCGTCTTGCCAGATCGCCAGGCGCAGCCGGATGCGTTCGCCGCCGTGCAGGGTCAGCAGCAGATGGTCGCGGTTGTGCAGGTGGCGCATCGACGCGATGTCGGCGTAGGGCACGGTGCGTGTGCCAAGGTGCAGCGCGTGGTCGTCAAGCGTGATTGCGGCCGGGGCGCGCCACCACGCGACCAGGTCCGATCCGCGCCACAGCAGGTAGCCGACGGTGGGCAGCGTCAGGAAGAACACCAGCCACATGGCGCGGTAGCGCAGCATTTCGACCAGCAGGCTGCGGGGCAGCAGCCAGATGTCGATCGCGGCCAGCAGTTGGGCGCAGAACAGATACAGCAGGGCCGCGGCGCCCAGGTAGCAACCCAGCGCGTAACGCGGCAAAACTCGGGGGAACGAAGCAGTCATGAGAAACGCGCCGCGACGCGGCACCGTCCGGATGTCGAAGGCTTCGCACTCTAAGGGATGTGCGTCAGGGTGGGGTTTCTATCTGTATCAAGATGGCGAATTTCATGTCCCCATCAGCTTGCCCAGGGTGGCCATGCCCTGTTCCATCTCGGCATTCCAGGGGTGTCCGTAGTTCAGGCGCAGGAAGTTGCCGAAGGCGCCCGACGACGAGAACAGCGGCCCCGGCGCGATGCTGATGCCGTGGTCCAACGCGGCGCGGTGCAGCCGCAAGGTGTCGATGTGGGCGGGCAGTTCCACCCAGGTGAAGTAGCCGCCCAGCGGCCGCGTGGCGCGCGTGCCTTTCGGAAAGTAGCGCGCCACGGCCTGAAGGACTTCGCCCTGCTGCAGCGCCAGTGTCTGGCGGAAGTGGCGCAGGTGCCGGTCGTAGCCGCCCTGGGCCAGATAGGCGGCAATGGCGGCTTGGGTAGGCGCGGCGGTGGCCAGGCTGGTGGTGAGCTTGTTGCGCATGATGGCTCGGGTGTAGCGCCCGGCCGCCACCCAACCCACGCGGTAACCCGGCGCCAGCGTTTTCGAGAACGACGAGCAATGCATCACGATGCCTTCGCGGTCGAAGGCCTTGGCGGGGCGCGGGCGGGTGTCGCCAAAGTAGAGCTCGCCGTAGACGTCGTCTTCGATCAGGGCCACGCCGTGTTCGGTCAAGAGCCGCACCAGCGATTCTTTCTTGGCCTCGGGCATCAGGCTGCCCAGGGGGTTCTGGAAGGTGGTCATCAACCAGCAGGCGCGCGGCTTGTGCTGCACGATGGCCTGCTCCAGGGCTTGCAGGTCGATGCCTTCGCGCGGATGCGTGGCCACTTCGATGGCGTGCAGCTGGTTGCGTTCCAGCGATTGCAGCGCGGCGTAGAAGGTGGGCGATTCGACGATGACGGCATCGCCCGGCTGCGTCACGGCGGCCAGCGACAGGTTCAGCGCGTCCAGCGCGCCATTGGTGATGATGATGTCGTCGACCGGCACCGTCAGGCCGTCGGCCAGGTAGCGCAGCGCGATGGCGCGGCGCAGCGCGGCATCGCCCGGGCTGAGGTCGTCGATGGAACTCCAGGGGTCCAGCTGTTGCACGGTGGCGGCCATGAACCTGGCCAGCCGGCCGTAGGGCAATAGCGACGGGCTGGGAAAGGCCGAGCCGAACGGCAGCATGTCGCGCCGCAGGGTGGCATTGAGCACTTGCAGTACGTTGTCGCTGACGTCCACCGGATGGCGGCCCGCGCTGGCGCTGGACAGGGCGTCGGGTTCGGGCAGGGCGGCGTGCGGCGTGCGCAGCACGTAGTAGCCCGAGCGATCACGTGCGCGGATCAGGCCGCGCGCTTCCAGCAGGTAGTAGGCCTTGAACACCGTCGACGGGCTGACCCCGCGGCTGGCGCTGGTCTGACGCACCGAGGGCAGGCGGTCGCCCGCCTGCAACAGGCCCGAGAGGATCGAGGCGGTGATGTCTTCGGTCAGGCGTTCATAGCGTTTCATGGCGGGTCCGTGAAAGGCGGGGAATCAGGTCGACATGCCGATGGCGCGCATGACCAGGCGCAGGGCGCAGGCGGTCACGCCCAGCGCCGCCACGCTGCCGGCCCAGATCAACGCCAGCCACAACAGCCGGCTGCGCCACGTGGTGGGGGGTGTGCGAGCGTGCATCAATGGAACTCCTCGCCCGTGCGTACCTTGCCGCGGAACACGTAGTAGGACCAGGCGGTGTAAATCAGGATAATCGGAATGATGGCCAGCGCCCCGACCAGCGCAAAGCCCAGGCTTTGCGGCGGCGCGGCGGCGGTCCAGATGGACACGTCGGGCGGAATCACGGCGGGCCAGATGCTGATGCCCAGGCCGCTGTAGCCCAGGAACACCAGGCACAGCGCCAGCACGAAGGGACCGGCGTTGGGCGTGCCACGCACGCGCCGCACCAGGTCGAAGCCGGCGGCGGCCACCAGCAGCGGCACGGGCAGGAACCAGAACATGTTCGGCAGGCTGAACCAGCGCTGCGCGATCTGCGGCTGCGCCAGCGGCGTCCACAGGCTGAGCGCGGCGATCACGGCCAGCAGCGCCAGCGTCAGCGGCCGGGCCAGCGCGCACATGTGGCGGTGCAGGCGGCCTTCGGTCTTCATGATCAGCCAGGTGCAGCCCAGCAGCGCATAGGCCACTACCAGGCCCACGCCGGTGAACAGCGAGAACGGGCTGATCCAGTCCCATGCGCCGCCGTGATACGCGCGGTCCACGACCGGAATGCCTTCGATGTAGGCGCCCAGCGTCACGCCCTGGAAGAACGTCGCGCACAACGAGCCCAGCACGAACGCACGGTCCCACAGCGGGCGATGGTGCGGGTCCGCCTTGAAGCGGAATTCGAACGCCACGCCGCGAAAGATCAGCCCCAGCAGCATGAACACCAGCGGCAGGTGCAGCGCGCTGAGAATCACGGAGTAGGCCAGCGGAAACGCGGCCAGCAGGCCCGCGCCGCCCAGCACCAGCCAGGTCTCGTTGCCGTCCCACACGGGCGCCACGGTGTTG
Source organism: Achromobacter sp. 1014246743 (assembly GCF_059760725.1). Taxonomy (NCBI): domain Bacteria; kingdom Pseudomonadati; phylum Pseudomonadota; class Betaproteobacteria; order Burkholderiales; family Alcaligenaceae; genus Achromobacter; species Achromobacter sp. 1014246743. The sequence continues at coordinate 27,664 of NZ_JCBANA010000051.1, read as the reverse complement.
ACCATCACGTCGCGTTCCTCGGCATCGTTGACCAGCGGGAACAGGATGCCGATGCCCAGGTCGAAGCCGTCCATCACCACGTACATCATCACGCCGAACAGGATGATGACGGCCCATATCAGTGCAAGATCGATACCCATGGCGTCAGGCTCCCGTGGCGTTGCGTGAGGCGGACGGGACGTCCGCCGTGGTGGAGGCGGCCGACAGCGGCCGCGAGGGTTGGCGCGGTTCGCCCGGCCCGCCGGACAGGGGCGCATGGCCGGGCGCCGGGGTCGGGCCCATGCGGATCAGGCGCAGCATGTACGACACGCCGGCGCCGAACACGAACAGGTACACGACCACGAACAGCGCCAGGGTCAGCGTCAGTTCGCCGATGCCATGGCGGGTGGCGGCATCGGCCGTGCGCATCACGCCGTAGACGATCCACGGCTGGCGGCCGATCTCGGTGACGTACCAGCCCGCCAGCATCGCCACCAGGCCGGATGGGCCCATCCACAGCGCAAAACGCTGCAAGGCCCGCGACTGGTACAGCTTGCCGCGCCAGCGCGCCCACAGCGCCCAGGCCGCCAGGGCGATCATCAGCATGCCCAGCCCGGCCATCACGCGGAATGACCAGAACACCACGGTGGCGTTGGGCCGATCTTCGGGCGGATACGACTTCAGGCCGGGAAACTGGCCGTCCCAGCTGTGGGTCAGGATCAGGCTGCCCAGACGGGGAATGTTGAGCGCGTAGCGGGTTTCTTCGCGTTCCATGTCGGGAATGCCGAACAGCGTCAGCGGCACGCCCGCACCGGGTTCGTTGTCCCAGTGGCCTTCGATGGCGGCGATCTTGGCCGGTTGATGCTTGAGGGTGTTCAGGCCATGGAAGTCGCCCACCACGGCTTGCAGCGGCGCCGATATCGCCAGCATGGCCATCGCCATCGCGAACATCTTCTTCACGGCCGGGCTGCGGTCGCCGCGCAGCAGGTGCCAGGCGCCGGAGGCGCCCACCATGAGCGCGGTGGCCAGGAAGGCGGCGATGCCCATGTGCGCCAGGCGGTAGGGAAAGGACGGGTTGAAGATCACGGCCAGCCAGTCGGTCGGCACCACGCGGCCATCCAGGATCTCGTAGCCCGCGGGCGTCTGCATCCAGCTGTTGGACGCCAGGATCCAGGTGGCGGACACCAGCGTGCCCAGCGCCACCATGATGGTCGAGAAAAAGTGCAGGCCCGGCCCCACGCGGGACCAGCCGAACAACATCACGCCCAGAAAGCCGGCTTCCAGGAAGAAGGCGGTCAAGACTTCGTAGGCCAGCAGCGGTCCGGTGACGCTGCCGGCGAAATCGGAAAAAAAGCTCCAGTTGGTGCCGAACTGGTAGGCCATCACCAGGCCGGACACGACCCCCATGCCGAAATTGACGGCGAAGATCTTGGTCCAGAAATGGTAGAGGTCGCGGTAGACCGTGTTGCGGGTCCGCAGCCAGCAGCCTTCCAGCACGGCCAGGTAGCTGGCCAGCCCGATGGTGATGGCGGGAAAGATGATGTGAAAAGAGATGGTGAAACCGAACTGTATTCGGGCAAGCAGTAGCGCGTCGCTATCCATGGCGGGGTTTTCCTGACTCAAGGCCCGCGCGGGGAAACCGCTGATGGGCGGCGCGCGCGGACAGGCTGGTGCCTGTAGCGTCAAGGTAGGCCGGCGGCGAAAGTTAGTACAGATTCAGAAAGCGCTGAAAAAAGCGGATCAGTTTGTGAGGGTGGTGGAGCGTTACGCCCGAATTTCATAGGCAAGCGGGCGATTTTTCGCTGAAGGGGACAGGCTTGCGGGTTACAAAAAAAGCAGCACAGCGGGAAGGCTGTGCTGCCTGATATCGTGCGGCCCTGCGATGCAGGCGGCGGCGCGGCGAGGGGGCCATGGCCTTGCCTGGCGCCCGCCAGCCTGCGCAGGGCTCATCCTGCGCTAGGCGCGCGCCGCCTCGTCGATCAGCGCGGCCACTTCCTCGGCCCGCGACGCCAGCGACGCATGGCTGGCGTCCAGCTTGAGCAGCTTGCGCGGCTGCATGCGTGTCGCCATCTTTTCCTGGTTCGCGGGGGTGATCATGCGGTCCTGGGTGGACAGCTGGTACCACGACGGCTTGTGGCGCCACGCCGGCACGCTGATGGTGCTGCCAAAGGTGCTGGCCAGCGGCGCCTTCTGGGTCACGGCCATCACCAGGGCGTCGTCGGCGCTCAGGTCCTGGCAGAAGCTTTCGTGGAATTTATCGGCGCGCAGCCACAGGTAGCCGTCGCTGTCGGGGGCCAGGTTGGGCGCAGCGGCCGGCAGGTCCTGCTGCGTGATGCCGCCCGGGCTTTCGCCCGCGTCCGGCGCGAACGCGGCGATGTACACCAGGCCCGCGACGTTGGGCTGGTTGCCGGCCTCGGTGATGACGGCGCCGCCATACGAATGGCCCACCAGCAGCACGGGGCCGGATTGCTGCGCGATCATCTTGCGGGTGCGCTCGGCGTCGTCGGCCAGCGACGTCAGCGGCAGCTCGACCGCATGCAGGTCTTTGTGCCCAAGACGGGCCAGGGCCAGGATGACCCGGCCCCAATGCGCGGCGCCGCCCCAGAAGCCGTGCGCCAGAATGATGGTTGGTGTGCTGCCCATGGTGAGTCTCCCGACTGTGGATGGAGCCACGATCATGCTACGGCCACACCCGGCGCGCCATGGGTTTTCGGCAGTTTGTCATCGATGGATACGACTATGTCGATGGCGCGTCTTTGGCGGCGCGTTGGCGCTGGCGCAGCGCCGTGACGGTCTCGCCGCCCACGCCCCAGCTGTCGGTGTCGACCTCTTCGATGACGACGAAGGTGGCCTGCGGGTCCTTGCCCAGGACACGCACCATCAGGTCGGTGGCGCCCTTGATGAGTTCGGCCTTCTGTTCGCGCGTGACGCCTTCTCGGGTGATCTGGATGTTGATGTACGGCATGTCGGTCTCCTTGGGGAAAACGGCGCTGGCCTGACGGCCGGCGCCGGCGGGATCAGGCTTACCAGCGGCCGGCGGTGGCGCCGCCGTCGACAGGGATGATGGCGCCGGACGTGAACGACGAGTCGGTCAGGTACAGCACGGCATCGACCACGTCGCGCGGCGCGCCACGGCGGCCGGACGGCGACAGGCGGTCCAGGAAGTCGGTGTCGCCGCCGTCATGCATCGGCGTGGCGATGATACCCGGCGCCACCGCGTTGACCAGGATGTTGTGCGGCGCCAGTTCCAGCGCCAGCGCCTTGGTGGCCTGGTTCAGCCCGCCCTTGACCAGCACCGGCAGCAGCGCCGGCACTTGCTGCACCGGTTGCAGGCCGATGCTGGCCGTGGTGTTGATGATGTGGCCGCCGCCGTGCGCCGCCATGTGCGCGGCCGCTTGCTGCGACGGGTAGAAAAAACCCTTCAGGTTGGTGCTGAACAGCGCCTCGGCGTCGTCGACGGTGTAGTCGCCCACGGGCTTGGCGATGAAGATGCCGGCGTTGTTGACCAGCACATCGACGCGGCCGAAGGCTTCGATGGCGCGGTCGAACAACAGGCGCGCGGTGTCGGGCTGGCCGATGTCGCCGGCCACGCCCAGAAAGCGCGGCGGGTTGCCCAATTGGCGGGCCGCCTGTGCCAGGCGTTCGGCGCTGCGGGCATTGCCCACGACGTTGTCGCCGCGTTCCAGGTAGGCGCGGGCGATGGCCAGGCCGATGCCGCTGGAGGCGCCGGTCACGATGAGGGTCTTGGCTTGCTTGGACATGATGGATTTCCGGGATGAAAAGAAGGAAACCCCACTCTACTTATGACTCCAAACGTGATAAACACACCAAATATCAAATCTATGCATACACCATGTAATGAATAGGCGCGCCATCCATGCAAAGACGTTTTGAAGACCTCATGCTCGGCAGCGTCGAGCTGTTCTGCCTGGCGGCGGATTTGCAGAGCTTCACGGCGGCGGCCAACGCCGCGGGGGTGACGCCGGCGGCGGTCAGCCGGTCGGTGTCGCGGCTGGAAGAGCGGCTGGGCGTGCGCCTGTTCGTGCGCACTACCCGCCAGATCGGCCTGACGGCCGCTGGCCAGCGTTACATGGAGCAGTGCCGCTCGGCGCTGTCGCTATTGACCGAGGCCGAACGCGAGGTCACCGGCCAGCAGGCCGAACCGGCCGGCAAGCTGCGCATCAGCCTGCCTACCCCTTATGCCCACCATCGCGTGCTGCCGTTGCTGGGGGAATTTCGCCAGCGCTATCCGCAGGTGCACGTCGACGTGCATATCAGCAACCGCAACATCGACTTCGCCGAAGAAGGCTACGACCTGGCCATTCGCGGACGTCTGCCGCCTGATTCCAATCTCGTCGCACGCAAGCTCGAAGACGCCGAACTGGTGCTCGTGGCCGCGCCCGGCTACCTGCGGCGCGCGGGTACACCGCAAACGCTGGAAGACCTGCGGCAGCATGACTGCATCCAGTTCGAATTGCCCAGCACCGGGCGCAACATTCCGTGGATATTCATGCAGGGTGGCCGCCAGATCGATGTGCCGACCACCGGCGGCGCCAGCTGCTCGGGCGACGTGCTGGGTGGAGTGAGCCTGGCGCGCCATGGCGCGGGGCTGTTCCAGGCCTATCGCTTCACGGTGCAGGACGACCTGCGGCGCGGCGACCTGGTCGAGGTGTTGCCGCAGTTCGGCGGTGCAACGCGCGCGTTCACCCTGCTTTATCCGCACGTGCGCCACGTATCGCTGCGGGTGCGCACGTGTGTGGACTTCCTGCTGGAACGGCTGCGGCACTAGCTGCGGCACTAGCTGTGGCACTGGCTGCGACGCGGCGCTGCACGTGCTGGCTGAGCCAGACGCTGCCCACCACGATCACCATGCCGGCCATCTGCGCTGCGCTCAGGCGCTGGTCCAGCAAGGCCCAGCCCAGCAGCACGGCGGTGACCGGGCTCAGGAATCCCAGCGACGACACCACCGCGGGTTCCAGCCGGGCGATGCCGCGAAACCAGATCACGTAGGTCAACGCCGCGCCGATCAGCCCCAGATAGGCGATGCCCAGCACGTTCAGGGCCGTGACCGGCGGCAGGGCCGGTTCGGCCAGCAGCGCCACCGGCAACAGCAGTACGCCACCCGCCGTCAGTTGCCACGAGGTAAAGGTCAACGCCGACACCGGCGGCTGCCAGCGGCGGCTGAGCACGGTGCCCAGGGCCATGGACGCTGCGCTGAACAGGCCGGCCGTCACACCGACAGGGTCCAGCGCGGCCTTGGGGCCCAGCACCAGCAGGGCCACGCCGCCGATGCCGGCCAGCGCCGCCAGCACCGCCAGGCCGCGCACGGGCGAGCCCAGCAAGGCGCGCGCCAGCAGGATGACCACCAGCGGCTGGATCGCGCCCAGCGTCGCGGCCACGCCGCCTGGCAGGCGGTAGGCGGCCACGAACAGCAGCGCCCAGAACACCGAGAAGTTCAGCGCACCCAGGACAAAGGCGCGCAGCCACCAGATGCCCTGCGGCAGTTGCCGCACGGCCAGCAACAGCAGGATGCCGGCGGGCAGGGCGCGCAGCATGGCCACCGTCAGCGGGTAGCCCTGCGGCAGCATCAAGGTGGTGACGACATAGGTGCTGCCCCAGATGGCGGGGGCCACCGCGGTCAGGAGCAGGTCAGCGCTGCGGCTCATGGCGAGAATTCCTTGGAAGGGCAAGACGGGCCGGGCGCGGGCGCGGCATCCATACCGACAGGCTAATTGAATCGTCTGGCCGCGATAATATCCATTCCAATGGCAAAATCATTCACTGGCAGTGAATGATCACCCCGGGGATTCCATGGATCATCTCACCGCGCTCAAGGTGTTTCGCCAGGTGGTGGAGCAGGGCGGTTTTGCGGCGGCCTCGCGCCAGTTGGGGCTGTCGCCGGCCGCCGTCAGCAAGAACATCGCCGAACTCGAAGCCCATGTGGCGGCGCGCCTCTTGAGCCGCACCACCCGCCGCATGAGCCTGACCGAGGCGGGGCGGCAGTACTACGACCAGGTCTCCCGCATTCTGGATGACCTGCACGAGGCCGAGTCGTCACTGGGGCCGCTGCAACAAGAACCCGCCGGCACGCTGCGCGTGAGCGCGCCGCTGTCGCTCAGCCTGACGTTGCTGGCCGGTGCCATGCCGCGATTCCTGGCACGCTATCCGCGCCTGTCGCTGGACCTGCATCTGGAAGACCGCCGCATCGATCTGGTGAAGGAAGGCTTCGACGTGGCCATTCGCGGCAGCGACCGGCTGGAAGACTCCAGCCTGGTGGCGCGCAAGCTGCTGACGCTGGATCACGTGCTGTGCGGCGCGCCCGCGTATTTCCGGCAGCATGGGGTGCCGGTCCAGCCCGCCGACCTGCGGCGCCTGGAATGCGTGCGCTTCACGTTGTCGGGGCACGCCGATGAATGGACTTTCCAGCGCGCGGGGCTGGTGGAACGCATCCCGGCGCGGGGCCGCTACCAGGTCAGCTCCAGCCTGGCGGTATGCGATGCCTTGCGGGCAGGGTTTGGCGTGAGCCTGGTGCCGCGCGTGTATGTGCAGGCCGACCTGGACAGTGGCGCGTTGCAGGCGGTGCTGCCGGATTGGGTGCCCGTGCAGACGGAGGTCTACGCGGTGTATCCGTCGCGCCGTCACATGGTGGCCAAGGTGCGGGCGCTGGTGGATTTCCTGGTCGAGGAATTGGGCGCGCCGGCGGCGTGAGCCGGCCGCGCCCGTCGTGAGCAGGAGCTCGGGCGCGTGCCATCGCAAGCGCCCGTGCTCCAGGCAGGCGAGCAGGCCTCAGTACATATGCTGCCCGCCGTTCATGGCGACATTGCTGCCGGTCATGAACGCCGCCGCATCGCTGCAGATGAACGCCACCAGCGCGGCGATTTCATCAGGTTCCCCCAGCCGTCCCAGCGGAATCTGCGGCAGGATCTTTTCCTTCAATACGTCTTCGGGCACGGCCTTGACCATCGCCGTGGCCAGGTAGCCCGGCGACACGGTATTGACCGTGACGTTCTTCTTGGCCAGTTCCAGCGCCAGGGCCTTGGTGAACCCGTGGATACCGGCCTTGGAGGCCGCGTAGTTGGTCTGTCCGAATGCCCCCTTGGACCCGTTCACCGACGAGATGTTGATGATGCGGCCCCAGCCGCGGTCGGCCATCGGTCCGCACAGCGGCTGCGTCATGTTGAACATGGAATCGAGGTTGCTGCGCATGACCTCGGTCCAGTTTTCGTAGCTCATCTTGCGCAGGCTGGCGTCGCGCGTGATGCCGGCGTTGTTGACCAGGATGTCGATCTGGCGGCCGTCATCTTCCAGGCGCCGGGCCAGCGCCTGGCACGAGGCATAGTCGGCCACGTCCACCTTGACCATGTCAAAGTGCCGGCCCTGCGCGGCTTCCTCGGCCAGCCAGGCGCGCGAGGCCTCTTCGCTGGAGTGGTACGTGACGATGACGTCGTGGCCGGCGTCGTGCAGCGCGCGGGCGATGGCGCGGCCCAGGCACCCCGCGCCGCCGGTGACCAGGGCCGTGCGCTTAGCGGCCATGGCGCGCCCCGACTTGCGTGGCTTCCTGCATGGCCGAGCACGCCGAGGTCATCTGCTCGGAAAAGCTGGACCACATGCGCGTCAGCGGCGAGGCCGACAGGCCGCCCGTGGCGGCGGCCGAGGCGTTGCTGAGCCAGCCGCTGAAGGCCTCGCTGACGCCGGCGGCCAGGGCCGCCTGGTCTTCGAGCGCGGCATGGGTGATGGCCTGGCTGGCTTCGAGTTGGCATTGCCAGTGCTTGCGCGTGGCTTCGCCCAGGGCCGGGGCGATGCTCTGCCAGTTGCCGTCGACCTTCAGCGGTCCGAACGCGGCAAAGTACTGGCCTGCGGTGTCGCCGGCCAGGCGTTGGCCCAGCTGCAGCCAGCGCTGCTGGCTTTCCTGGGCCAGTTCGGCCAGGCGCTTGCAGTAGGCGACATTGGCGCCGGCGAGGTCCGGGGGCGTGGGGGCGGTTGTCTTCTTCATCATGCGTCCTTTTAAGAGAGTGATAAGGGCCAACGAATACACAGGCCTCACGCCATCTGGCTGAGGGTCTTGCGAAAGCGCGTCAACGAGAAGGCGAACAGGACGCTGCCGATCAGCGCCAGCGCCAGGAACGGTTTCCAGACGACGCTGAATCCCGCGCCGCGAAAGAGAATGGCCTGGCCGAGTTCCACGAAGTGGGTGGTGGGGGCGGCCAGCATGATGTGCTGCACGAAGTCGGGCATGCTTTCGCGCGGCGTGGTGCCGCCGGAGAGCATCTGCAAGGGCAGCAGCACCAGCACCAGCAGCATGCCGAACTGCGGCATGCTGCGCGCCAGGGTTGCCATGAAGATGCCCATGGCGGTGGTGGCAAACAGGTGCAGCGCCACGCCGACCAGAAACAGCGCGACGGATCCTTCGACCGGCACCTGCAACAGGCCGCGCACGATGAACGTCAACGATAGCGCAGCGGACACCAGTACGACCAGCCCCATCGACCAGACTTTCGCCAGCATGATCTCGGTCGGTGTTACAGGCATCACCAGCAGGTGCTCGATGGTGCCGTGTTCGCGCTCGCGGATCAATGCGGCGCCGGTCAGGATGATGGACAGCATCGTGACGTTGTTGATGATCTCCATCAGGCTGCCGAACCACGCCTGCGTCAGGTTCGGGTTGAAACGCATGCGCACCGCCAGGTCCACCGCAAGCTCGGTCGGCTTGCGGTAGCGCTGCACGAATTCGTTGATCTCGTCGGTGATGATCTGCTGGATGTAGTTGCTGCCCGTGAACGCCTGGCTCATGCGGGTGGCGTCCACGTTCAGCTGGATCTGCGCGGGGCGGCCCGCCAGCACGTCGCGCTGGAAATTCGGCGGGATGTTGACGGAAAAGGTATAGCGCCCGGCGTCCATGCCGGCGTCGGCCTCGGCCGAATCGATCATCTGCGGCCGGGTGAAGTGCGGCGGATAGAACGCCGATGCGATGCGCGAGGACAGGGGCGATACATCTTCGTCGACCACGGCGATGGCGGCGTTGTGCAGCGATTCGGGCACGGCCGTGGCAGCGGTGTAGATCATCAGCGTGAACGACACGCCGATCAGCACCAGCATCATCGGATCGCGCGCCAGGCTCCAGAGCTCTTTGACGCCCAGCCGGAAGATATTGGCGGCATGTCGCAGCATGATCAGGTCTCCTGCTTCTTCAGCAACAGCACCGACGCGCCCAGGATGACGGGAATCGCGACCAGCAAGGGCCAGAACGCGCCTTGCAGGTTCGAGAAGTCCAGCGCCTTGCTGAAGACGCCGCGGCTGATGGTGAGCATGTGCGTGGCGGGGTAGACCTGGCCGATCAGCTTGCCGCCGCCTTCCAGCGACGACACCGGGTTGAGCAGGCCGGCGAACTGCACGGCCGGCACCAGCGTGCCGATCATGGTGAAGAACAGCGCCGCGATCTGGCTGCGGGTGAAGGTCGAGGCCAGCAGGCCGATGGCGGTGGCCACCACGTTGTAGATCAGCGCGGCGGCCAGCAAGGTCAGGAAGCTGCCGGTGATGGGCACGCCGAACAGCGTCACTGCCAGCAGCGTCATCAACAGGAAGTTCAGCATCGCCAGCGCCACGTAAGGCCCTTGCTTGCCCAGCAGGAATTCCAGCCGCGTCACCGGCGTGACGTACAGGTTGATGATCGAACCCAGTTCCTTTTCGCGCACCACCGCCAGCGCGGTCAGCATCGCCGGCATCATCAGGAGCAGCAGCGGGATCACGGCCGGCACCATGGCGGGCAGGCTGCGCACGTCGGGGTTGTAGCGAAAGCGGGTTTCGATGCTGAAGGGCGGCGTGGCGCCCGCGCCCAGCCGTTCGCGCGCCTGCTGCTGCAGCCAGCCCTGGTGCATGCCCAGGACGTAGCCGCGAATCGTCTCGGCGCGTTGCGGCATGGCGCCGTCGATCCACACGCCGATCTGCGCGTGGCGGCCGCGTTCGGCGTCGCGCGCAAAACCTTGCGGAATCTCGATCGCCAGCGACAGCTCGCCGCTGCGCATGCGCGCATCCATGTCCTGGTAGTCGGCGATGGGCGGCTGCTCGATGAAGTAGCGCGAGCCGGCCAGGTTCAGGCTGTAGTTCTGGCTCAGCGTGGTCTGGTCGCGGTCCATCACCGCGTAGCGCAGGTCTTCCACGTCCAGGCTGATGCCAAAGCCGATGACGAACATCAGCAGCAGCGAGCCGGCCAGCGCCAGCGTGGCGCGCACCGGGTCGCGGCGCAGCTCCAGCGCTTCGCGCCACATGTAGCTGAACATGCGTTGCAGGTTGAAGCCGCGATGGTCGGGGTGGGCGTTGCCGGGGGCCTCGCGCGCTGGCGGGGCGGCGGGCGCGGCGTTCTCCGCCCTGGCGGCCACCGGCTGCGCCGATGGCGCCGCGGCCTTGCCCGGCTGCGTGCCCGCTCCGGCATCGATCAGGTAGGCAATGAAGGCCTCTTCCAGCGTCCGGGCGCCGCGCAGCCGGATGATCTCGTCCGGCGAAGCGCTCACCAGCACCTTGCCCGCGTGCATCAGCGACATGCGGTCGCAGCGCTGGGCCTCGTTCATGAAGTGGGTGGAAATGAAGATCGTGACCTGGTCCTGCCGCGCCAGTGCGATCAGCAGGCGCCAGAAGTTGTCGCGCGCCACCGGGTCCACGCCGGAGGTGGGTTCGTCCAGGATCAGCAGTTCGGGCTTGTGCACCATGGCCACCGCCAGCGACAGGCGCTGGCGCACGCCCATGGGCAGCTTTTCCGGCAGTTCGTCCAGGGCGTCGGCCAGGTCAAAGCGCGCCACCATCTCGTCGACGCGGGCGGGGATGTCCGCCTCGGGTACGTGGAACAGCCGCGCGTGCAGCACCAGGTTCTGCCGCACGGTCAGTTCGCCATACAGCGAGAACGCCTGCGACATGTAGCCGACGCGGCGGCGCGTGTCGATGTTGTTCGGGTCGACCTCGGCGCCGAACAGCCAGGCCTGGCCCTCGCTGGCCGGCAGCAGGCCGGTCAGCATCTTCATCGTGGTGGACTTGCCGCAGCCGTTCGAACCCAGGAAGCCGAAGATTTCGCCCTTGCGGATGCGGAAGTTGACATGGTCCACCGCCACGAAGTCGCCAAAGCGCATGGTCAGGTCGCGCGCCTCGATGGCGATGGGCGCGTTGTCGTCCAGCGCCAGCGGCGTGATTTCCACGGGTTGGTGACCGCGCCGCTTTTCCTCGGGCAGCAAGGCGATGAACGCGGCTTCCAGCGAGTCCGTGCCGGTGCGGGCGCGCAGTTCGTCAGGCGTGCCGGTGGCCAGCACGCGGCCTTCGTCCATGGCGATCAGCCAGTCAAAGCGCTGCGCCTCGTCCATGTAGGCGGTGGCGACGATGACGCTCATGCCGCGGCGTTCGCGGCGGATCTGGTTGATCAGGTCCCAGAACTGGGCGCGCGCCAGCGGGTCGACGCCGGTGGTGGGTTCGTCCAGGATCAGCAGGTCGGGGTCATGGATCAGGGCGCAGCACAGGCCCAGTTTCTGCTTCATGCCGCCGGACAGCTTGCCCGCGGGCCGCGACAGGAAGGCGTCCATGCCGGTGCTGCGGGTCAGGCTGTCGATGCGGCGGCGCCGCTCGGCCTCGCCATGGCCGAACAGGCGGCCGAAGAATTGCAGGTTTTCCTCCACCGACAGGGTGGGGTACAGGTTCTTGCCCAGCCCCTGTGGCATGTAGGCGATGCGCGGGCAGACGTCATCGCGGTGGCGCTTGCTGGCCATGTCGCCGTCCAGCACCCGCACCGTGCCGGCCTGCACCGCGCGTGAGCCGGCCACCAGGGCCAGCAGGCTCGACTTGCCCACGCCGTCGGGGCCGATCAGGCCCACCATGCGGCCGGCGGGTATATCCAGCGTGATGCCATCCAGCGCCACGGTCTTGCCGTAATGCAACGCCACTCCCGACAGCTGCACCACCGGGGCGGGGGACGACGCTGTCGTGGCGGTGGGCATCAGGGCACCTTGACTTCAAGCGTGGCGGGCCAGGCGGCGTTGCCGTCCAGCTTCAGCCAGGCCACGCCGGGCAGGCCGGTCTTGACCTGGGTCAGGTGCTGCTGCAGCAGCGCGGGGTCGATCTGCGCCTTGACGCGGAACATCAGCTTCTGGCGTTCGGTGGCGGTCTCTACCGTCTTGGGCGTGAACTGTGCGGTGCTGGCCACGAACGACACCTTGGCCGGAATCACGTATTGCGGCGCGGCGTCCAGGATGATGCGCACGTCCTGGCCCAGCGCCACGCGGCCCGCGGCCTGTTCGGGCAGGAAGAAGGTCATGTAGACGTCGGCCAGGTCGACCATGTTCAGTACCTTGCCGCCGGCGCCCAGCACTTCGCCGGCCTGCGCCACGCGGTATTGCACCCGGCCGGCGCGCGGGGCGCGCAGTTCGCTGTCGGCAATGTCGGCGTCGATGCGGGCAATGGTGGCCTGTGCGGCGTTGACCGCAGACTGCGCGCCCACCTGGGCGGCGCGGGCCGCATCGATGGCGGCTGCGGCGGCCTTGACCTGCGCGCGCGCCGCATTGACGGCGGCCTGGGCGCTGCGCACGCGGGCGCGGTCGTCATCCAGTTCCTGGATAGACGATGCGCCTTCGCGCGACAGCGTTTCCGAGCGCGCCAGGCGGCGCCGGGCGGCGTCCAGTTCGCTTTCACGCTGCACCACCACGGCTTCGGCGGCGAGTTTGTCGCTTTCGCGCTGTGCGATCTGCGCGCTGGCGCTGGCGGCGTTGTTGATGGCCTGCTGGTGCTGGGCGCGGGCTTCTTCGCGCTGCGCGGTCAGCGTATCGATCTGCATGCGCGCCAGCGGCTGGCCGGCGGCGACGAATTCGCCTTCGGCGGCCAGCACGTCCTGCACCCGGCCGGCCAGTTTGGTGGCCACGTCGATCTCGGTGGCTTCGATGCGGCCGTTGCCGCTGATGAAGCCTTCGCCGGGGCCGTTGTCGGCCAGCATGCGCCAACCGCCATAGCCGGCGGCGGCGACAGCCAGGACGATCAGGACGGGAATCAGTTTTCGGGCAGGCAGCTTCATGATGCGGTTCCGGGGGGGATCGAGGGCGTGGCAGGCGCCTGGGTGCCGCCGCCCAGCGCGGCATAAAGGCCGACGCGGGCCGACAGAAGCGCGCGGCGGGTCTGCACCAGCGTCTGCTGCGCCGCCAGCAGGTCGCGCTGGGCGTCCAGCACTTCCAGGTAGGGCGAGGCGCCATGGTCATAGCGCAACTTGGCCAGGCGCGCGCGTTCGGCCTGGGCGGCCACGGTGGCGCGCAGTACCTGCACCTGCTCTGCCAGCCAGCGGCGCGCCGACAGCGCGTCCGAGACGTCCTTGAACGCACTCTGGATGGATTGCTCGTAGCCGGCCACGGCCTGGTCACGGCGCACTTCGGCCAGGTCCAGGTTGGCGCTGCGGCGGCCGGCATCGAAGATCGGCAGGTCCAGGCTGGGCGTGAAGTTCCAGGCGCGGCTGCCGCTGCCGAACAGGCCGTCGAGTTCGGCGCTGGCAGTGCCGAAGGCGCCCGTCAGCGTGATGCGGGGAAAGAAGGCGGCGCGGGCCGCGCCGATGTTGGCGTTGGCGGCGCGCAGCTGGTGTTCGGCCGCGACGATGTCGGGGCGGTTGGCCAGCAGGTCCGACGGCAACCCGGCTGGCAGGTCGCGCATCACCGCGTCGTCGTCCAGGCCGGCCTGGGGCAAGGGCAGGTCCAGCGGCTTGCCCACCAGCAGTTCCAGGGCGTGGGCCTGCGTGGCGCGGGCCTGTTCCAGGTCGGCGCCCAGCGCGCGGGCCTGTTGCCACAGCGTTTCCACCTGGGTCAGGTCCAGCTTGGATATCGATCCGACTTCGTAGCGGCGGCGGAAGATGCGCAGGGATTCCTCGCGCGATGCAATCGTGGCGCGGGTCAGGGCCAGGCGCTCGTCCAGCTCGCGCAGCGACAGGTAGCTGTCGGCCACCTGGGCGATCAGGCTCAGCGTGGCGGCGCGGGCGGCGGCATCGGAGGCCAGGTAGTTTTCCAGCGCCGCATCCTTCAGGCTGCGGACGCGGCCCCAGAAGTCCAGTTCCCAGGTCGCCATGCCGACGCCGGCCTGGTACTGGCTGGCCACCTGCGGCCGGCCGGTCAGGTTCAGGTCGCCCGGCGTGCGGGCACGGGTGCCTTCGGCTTGCACACCGATCGTTGGGAACTGGTCGGCGCGCTGGATGCCGTAGAGCGCGCGCGCCTCTTCGACCCGCAGCAGTGCCACGCGCAGGTCGCGGTTATGCGCCAGCGCCTCCCCGATCAGGCCTTGCAAGGTGGGGTCCGAAAAGTAGTCGCGCCAGTCGACCTGCGCGGCCGGCGTCGACGCCGGCGCGGCAGAGGCGGGCCCGGCAGTCTCGGCGGCATAGGTGGCCGCCACCGGCAGCGCCGGGCGGTCGTATTGCGGGGCCATCGACACGCAGCCCTGAACCAGCAGCACGGCCAGGGCGGCCGGCGCCAGGCGGGCAACGGTTCTGGGTGCAAGGGAGCGGCGAGTCATGCTCAGGTCTCCATCACGTAGGTGCCGGGCGCATCGTCCAGCACCGGGTAGCCTTGACGGGCAGCGCCCAGCGCAGGCGGCTTGGCGGGCCTGCCCGACCGGGCATCCAGCCACGCCCGCCAGTGGGGCCACCAGGAACCTGCGTGCGTCGTGGCGGCCGCCAGCCAGGCATCGGGGGCCAGCGCCGGTTGGCCGGCGGGCCGTGTCAGGCTGCGGAAATGACGCCGCGGATGGCCGGGTTCGCTGACGATGCCGGCGTTGTGGCCGCCCCGGGTCAGCACGAAGGTCAGCGGCGCCGGCGCCAGGCCGTGCAGTTTGTAGACCGAGCGCCAGGGCGCCACGTTGTCGGTTTCGGTGCCGACGCAGAACAGCGGCGTGCGCAGGTCGGCCAGGCTCACCGGCTGGCCGTCGACGGCGTAGCGGCCCGCGGCCAGGTCGTTGTCCAGGTACAGGCGGCGCAGATACTCGCCATGCATCCGCGCCGGCATGCGGGTGGCGTCGGCGTTCCAGGCCTGCAGGTCGGTCATGGGCTGGCGCTGGCCCAGCCAATAGTCATTGATCATGCGGCCCCACACCAGCTGCTGCGAGCGCAGCAGCTGGAACGCGCCGCTCATCTGCTGCGCCGGAAAATAGCCCAGCGCCTGCATCTCGGCTTGCAGCAGCGCCACCTGGAATTCATCGATGAACAGGCCCAGCTCGCCCGGTTCGGAGAAATCCGTCTGCGCGGCCAGAAGGCTCAGGCTGGCCAGGCGGGTATCGCCGTCCCGCGCCATGGCGGCCGCGGCGATGGCCAGCAGTGTGCCGCCCAGGCAGTAGCCCGCCGCATGTACCGCGGCACCGGGCGTGATCGCGTTGACCGCGGCCAGCGGTTCGCGCACCCCCAGGTTCAGGTAATCGTCCATGCTCAAGTCGCGCTCGGCGGTGCCGGGGTTTTTCCACGACACGCAGAACACCGTGTATCCCTGCCCGACCAGATAGCGGATCAGGGAGTTGTGCGGCGAGAGATCCAGGATGTAGTACTTCATGATCCAGGCCGGCACGATGAAGATGGGCTCGGGCCGGACACGCTCGGTGCCGGGGCAGTACTGGATCAGCTCGATCAGGCGGTTGCGCAGCACGACCTTGCCGGGCGTCACCGCCACGTCGTGGCCGGGCCGGAAATGCTCCGCGCCCGCCGGCGGCAGGCCGCCCCACTGGCGCAGGCCGTCTTCCCAGGCCGCCTGCGCGCCGCGCAACAGGTTGGCGCCGCCTTCCTGCAAGGTCTGGCGCAGCACCTGGGGATGGGTATACGGGTGGTTATCGGGCGCCAGCACTTCCAGCCACTGGCGTGCCGCGAAGGCGGCCAGCGCGCGCTGGTGCGCATTGGCCAGGGGCAGCGCGCGGACATACGTGTTCCAGCCACCCTGGGCCTGCTCAAAGGCCTGGCGCCACCACGAATAGGGCCACTGCCCCCAGGCGGTGTCGTCGAACCGGCCTGCGGTCATCGCAATGTCCTTGCGTGCTGGCGGGGTCGTGTCCGACATGCTGGCTCCATGGCGTGCAGGGCAGCGCGGTCATCGCGCTGGGGGGGGGGAGGCCGGCGCGTCGTGGTGCGGGGCTTGTGGCCCGGCACCGGGCGCACCGGTGTCAAACGTCCTGGATTGATTGTGCGCCAGCCGTCGTGCCCCCTCCTTGATCGAAATCAAGCTAACGACTGACTGGTCGGTTTTTAATGGGACTGTTGGCGGGGCCTTGATGCCGCGCCGACTCGCACAGGGAGCAGTGATGATGGGCACGCAACGTCAGCGTCTCCCCCCCACCGTGCGCGTCGGGCAGATTCTCGACGCCGCGTTGCAGGAATTCTCGATCGCCGGTTATGCCGGCACCCGGATGGACGACATCGCCCTGCGGGCCGGGCTGTCCAAGGGCGGTCTTTACGCGCATTTCTCCAGCAAGGAGCAGGTCTTCGAAGCGCTGCTTGCGCGTCATCTGTGCCCGCCGCGGCTGGACGCCCAGGCCCTGGTGGCGGGGGCGTCCACGCCCCGGCATCTGGCCGAACGCCTCGTCAACCACCTGTACGCCAGCCTGGCCAATCCGGCCATGGTCGCCACCATGCGCCTGCTGCTGGCCGAAAGCGGGCGCGTGCCGCACCTGGCGCGCCGCTGGCGCCAGGACACCGTGGATGCGCACCAGGCCGACATCGCGCAGTTGCTGCGGCTGGCCCGCGAACGCGGCCTGTGCGGCGACGGCGTGGCGCTGCGGCATCCGTGGCTGCTGCTGTCGCCCGTGGTTCACGCCATCTTCATGGCGATCCTGCTGGGTCCGGACGAACGCATCAACCTGCCGGAGCGGCGCGAGGCGCACGTCGCCATGATCTGCGCCCTGCTGTAGCCGGGGCGGCTCGCTGCCCTGTATTCTTGCGCTACTTCCACGACTCGATCCGCGAGGACGATTTGCCTACTTCCGGAATGACCGTCCGCGTGCCGTCCTGGCGTTACTTCCCGGTGGCGTTGGCCCTGGTCCTGCCGGTGCTCGGTTGCGTTGCCTGGACCTGGCTGCACGCGCAGTCCACCGAACGCGCCGAAGCCGCCACCGCCGCGCGCATCGTGCGGGTCCAGACCGAGCAGATCGTGGCCCGCGCCGTGGACATCCTGCCGCGCGTGGCGGCATTGACGTCCGGCTCCTGCGAAGAGGCGCTGCCCGACCTGTACCGCTGGGGCACGCTCAATCCGTACTTCCGCGCGCTGATCCTGGTCGAGCGCGACCACATCTATTGTTCGTCGGCCGTGGGCGAGGTCGATTTCGTCACGGGCCAGTTCCGCAAGTGGCCCGTGGATGTGCCGCCGGCGCAGTGGTTCTTCAGCGTGGCGGGTACGCCCCTGGCGCCTGAGCGGCCGGCGCTGCTGCTGGGCATGCCGGCCGCCGATGGCCGCGGCGGGGTGGTCGCCATCGACGGGCGTTACGTGCAGGACATCCTCAATTCCGTCGCCTCGCTGGGCGAATACCAGCTGGAAGTCACGCTGGGCCAGGGCGCGCCTATCCGCAGCGATTCCTGGGGGCGGGCCTCGGTGGCGCCCGAACTGCTGTTCGAGCAAGCCGCCAACGTCGCCGGCCGGGCTGACCTGGCCGTGCGCGTGCTGGCCCCGCCCGAAGCCGTGGTGCGGGCCTGGCAGCAACTGCTGGTGACCTACCTGCCGATCGCCTTGTTGTTCGGCGCGCTGCTGGCCTTCGGCGCCTACCGCCTGCAGGTGAACCGGCAGTCGTTCAAGGAACAGCTGCGCCGCGCCATGGCGGCCGACGAATTCCACGTCGAATACCAGCCGGTCTACGGCAAGGCCACCGGCCGCTGCGAAGGGGTCGAGGCCTTGATGCGCTGGAACCGTCCCGGCGTGGGCCCCGTGCGTCCGGACATCTTCATCGCGGCGGCCGAGGTCGAGGACATGATCGTGCCGCTCACCCAGCATCTGCTCGCGCTGATCCAGCGCGACATGCGCGATTGGGTCACGCCGCCCGAATTCCACATCGCGGTCAATTTCGCGCCCGAGCATCTGTCCAGCCCCACGCTGTTGGCCGACGTGCAGGCCTTTCGCGCCGGCATCCGGCCGTCGCTGATGGTGCTGGAAATCACCGAGCGCAGCCTGATCGCCGACAACGGCCAGGCCCGCCGCAACATCGACGCGCTGCGCGCCGAAGGCGTGTTCGTGGCCATCGACGATTTCGGCACGGGCCATTGCTCGCTGTCGTACCTGCAGAAATTCCCGGTCGATTACCTGAAGATCGACAAGGGCTTTGTGCACGCCATCCAGCCCACCGGGGAAGAGGCACCGGTGCTGGACGTGATCATCACGCTGTCGCATCGCCTGGGCCTGGCGGTCGTGGCCGAAGGCGTCGAAACCCCCGAGCAGTTCAACTACCTGACGCAGCGCGGCGTGGCGTTCATCCAGGGCTATCTGTTTGCCCGGCCCATGCCGTCGGCCGACTTCGTGCGGTGGTATGCCGAGAAGGCGGCGCAGCCGCCGGTGCCCGCGGTCTCATAGCGCGCGCAGCGGCAGGTTCAATAACGAAAAGCGGTTACCCAGCGACCACAGGACGCCGCCGCGCCCAGCTTGCGCGAAGACCGGGCCGCGGCAGAGCCGTGCGCCCGGGTCGGCCGTGTCGCCGCAGGGGACTGACAGCACGAAGTACAGCAGCACGGCGAGCAGCGACGCGACTGCCAGGGTGGCCCGCATGACTTTCCTTTATGGGATAAAAAATTATTGTGAAACGATAATTTGTTGCTACACTACAGCAACTTCATCACCCCAGCAATGTCATCCGGAGACCGCCATGGCAGCCGCGCCGACCTTTTCATCCGCCCCGCAGACCTCGCCACCCGCCAGCGGCGCGCGGCGCCTGGCCCGCATTCGTGGGCTGTCGCGCTGGATGCGTGGCCTGCTGGTCGTCGCGGCGGTGATCCTCATCGCCGCACTGATCGGCATGTGGTTCTTCACATCCGAGGCCGTGCTGGCCCGCGGCCTGTATTCCTTTCTCGGTGTCGCGGCGCCGGCCTATGCGGATGCCGCCACGCCCGTCACCTTGCCGCACCTGAACCTGGGGCCTGCGTACCGGGTGCTGGGCTTTGCCTTGTTCGGCGTATTGGCGGCCCTGGCGTTGCGCGCCATCGCGCATGCCCATGCGATGTTTTCCGACTTCAGCCGCGGCGAGGTGCTGACCGTGGCCACGGCCCGGCGCCTGCGCGGCATTGCCTTGCTGGTCACGGTGTTCAGCGTCGCGGTGCCGGCCTTGAAAACCGTATTGATGCTGGCGCTGACGCTGGCCAACGGGCCGGGCGAGCGCCAGCTGATGATCGGCATCGATATCAGCGACATCCTGCTCGGCCTGCTTGGTGGCCTGTTGTTCACGCTGGCCTGGGCCATGGAAGAAGCGGCCCAGGTCGCGGAAGAAAACCGGGGATTCATCTGATGGCGATCGTGGTCCGGCTGGATGTGATGCTGGCGCAGCGCAAGATGAAGGCGCGCCAATTGGCCCAGGAAATCGGCATTACCGAGCCGAACCTGTCGCTGCTCAAATCGGGCAAGGTCAAGGGCATGCGCTTTGACACGCTCGAGCGCATTTGCGAGGTGCTGCAATGCCAGCCCGGCGACCTGCTCGAATACCAACCCGGCCCGCCCGCGGCCGGCGACGACACCGGCGTCGACTAGGCGCCGCGACGGGCGCTGTTCGCCGCGTGGCGCCGCCCTCGCGGCAGGCGCCGGTGGCCATGGCCTGATCCGTCCAGGGCCGCCCCGCGCTCGCCCGGCGGCCGCCCCTTGATCTTACTTTTCAACCGCCTGTCGCGCGGGGTTCGCCCGCGTGCCGGGTTCCCACGTCCCTTTGATGGATGCTTGCCATGCACTACCTGTCTGCGATTTCCCGCGATGCACTGCGTGTCGCTTCCCTGTTGACCTCGGCCTGCGCGCTGGCCGCCTGCGCACCCACGGCGCTGTCGCCCGGCGCCGCCTCCAACGTGCGCATCACGCACAACGAACCCGGCAAGGACTGCGTCTTCCTGGGCGACGTGACCGGCAACCAGGGCAACTTCCTGGCGGGCGCGATCACCTCGAATGCGGATCTGGAAACCGGGGCGCGCAACGACCTGAAGAACAAGGCTGCCGCGCTGGGCGGCAACGTGGTCTACCTGCTGACGCAGCGTGCGGGGCAGACAGGCGGCAAGGACCACCTGGAGCAGACCAACGTCACGCTATCAGGCAACGTGTATCGCTGTGGCTAGGAGGGGGCACCGTGCGCAGGCCCGCGCTTGCGGCCAGGCGGCACGGGCCGCGCGCGGCGGCGGGCTCAGCTCGCCTTGGCTTGCGGCGCCGCCTTGGCAAAGAACAGATCCGTGATGGACTGGCTGTCCATCGGCTCGCCGTTGATGGCGCGCGCCAGCAGTTCGGCGCCCAGCAACTGCACCGAGAACACCAGGTCGGGCTGTACGCGGCGGATCTTTTCCAGGTGCTTGCTGGTGTTGACCAGGGCGACCGTCTTGGCGCCTTGCTCGCCCACGGCCTCTTTGGCGGCCAGCACGATGAAGGCGTTCTCGGCGTCGTCATCGCGCAGCGCCAGCACGTAGCGCGCGCGGGTCACGCCCGCGCTGCGCAGCACTTGCACGCTGGACGGGTCGCCTTCGATCAGGTCGGTGGCGGCCGGGTATTCCTGCGGCACGCCGGGCGGCACGATGACGGTGACCTCGTCGCCGCGGCGCCGCAGGCCTTCGTAGACGCTCATGGCCAGGGGCGTGGCGCCGGCGATGATGATGTGGTTTTTTCTCATGGCGCTGGAAAACCGGCCTTTGACCAGCCGTTTCAGGTTGCCGCCGATCACCGGGCCGGCGATCGCACTGATGGAAGTGGCAAAGACGGTGATGCCAAGAATGATAATCGACGCGGTGAACAGCCTGGCCGCATTGCTGTGCGGCGTGATGTCGCCGTAGCCCACCGTGGACATCGACACGATGGAAAAGTACAGCGCCGTTGCCGCATCCTTGATGGGCGGATTGAATTCCTCGCCCAGGTACAGCGTGCCGAAGATCGCGTAGATCAGCAGCGATGCCATGCTGACCAGCGCGAACAGCGAGCCCGCCGTGACGCTGGCGCGGTCAAAGCGCCGCCAGTAGGCGATCAGCGCAATCACCAATACCAAGGTATAGACGCCCAGCCCGGCCCGACCGCTGTCGCCCAGGATGGCGAAGGTGCCCACCCCGATCAGCAGCACCAACGAAAAGGCCCACGCGATGCGGGCCTTCAGGATGAGGCCCAGCGCGATGATCTGCAGGCCCACGCCCAGCACCAGCCGGGGAATTTCGAGCAGGCCCACCACCTGCATCACGTCATGCCAGTTATCCAGCGCCAGCCAGAATGAATACTCGCGCGCCCGCACCTCGCGCAGCACGGGATGCATGAAGGCATAGCCGTCCAGCGCCACGAGAATGGCAAGGCACCAATTGGGGGGAATGCGGGTCAGCGCCAGGCGCAATCGGCGCGCAAGGCCGGACAGGGAATGGGGCATGGCAGGGGCGTCCTTTGCGGCTCATTCTATAGGGCAGGGCGGCAGGCTTCCTATATCCAATATGTATAGAAGGCTATCAACAAAGAATTACTTGAATTGCGCCCGACGTCCTAAACTTCTTTCATCACGCGGCTATCCGAGAGGAACACCGCTGATACGGGCGACAAGCCTGCCAGCTGCAAGGGCAGGCGAAATCACCCGGGCGTTGATCACGCTGCAGCTTGGGTGGGGACTAGAGACCCCGTTCGGGCTCACGGCCAGTCCGTGCGTGAGTAGTATGAGGCACGAATGTTGGAATCGCGTGATCTAGGTAGAAGGCATCAGTGCCGGCTGATGACTCCAGGCTCACGTGTTGTTTTAGCGCGGCGTCTTACCTTCGGGGCAGCGCCGCGTTTTTTTCGCCTGGCGCCAGTCGCCAGGTCGCAAGCGTATCAGTAAGTCGGCACGTTGGCATCCAGCGCGTGGCGTCGCCAGTGCTCCGGCCCGTCCGGACGACCTTCCTCTCCCCCCTCCCGATTGTCCAGTTCCAGCGTGATGTCCGCCGCGAACATGTAGCCCCAGCCGTGCACGGCGCGGATCGGCAGCGTCATCTCGTTGACCGTCGCCTTGCGCCGCAAGCGGCTGATCATCACGTCCACGAAGCGGCGCCGCGTAATGGCCCCATCAGCATCCTCGGCGCCATCCGGGTAGAAGGCATCGCGACTGACCTTGCGGTCGGGCGCCTGCACCAGCTTGGTCAGGAAATCGCGCTCGCCCGTGGTCAGCCCCAGCTTGCGGCCCGCCGGGCTGATCAGCGTCCACCCCTTGTTGGCCAACCGCCAGGTGCCATGCGGCCTGTCCTCGGGCAGCGACGGTTCGGCCGCGGCCTCTGATCCGTCCAGCCCGACCGCGCGCCGCACCAGCGCTTGCAGCACCGCCGCCAGTTCCAGTCCGGTGACGTCCGGCGGCAGGCAGGCGTCGGCGCCGCAAAGCAGCGTGCGGATGCGGTTTTCCTCGGCCCCGAATGGGGCGATGGCGACAATGCCCAGGCTGCGGTCGATGGCCCGCAGGCGCACCGCCGCATTATGGATATCGGGCAGGGGGGCTTCCAGGATGATGAGCGGGCTGGGGCGGCGCGAGTAACGGTCGTACACGTCGGCCAGGTCGTGGCAGCGCCGCACGCCGAAGCCCAGGTGGGACAGGGCCTCGACCAGGCGGGCGTGCCGGGCATCGTCCTGGCTGAGAAAGATGACATCCAGCGTGTTGGTCATGAATGCCCGCCTTTGCCGACGACAGCGTGATCGTTGCGTGTCATGCCCCTCTCCCTTTGCGGCGCGCCATGATGTGGCGGCATCTGGCGATGTTGTTGGTGGCGGGCTAGGGCTTTCAGTGTCGTCAGGCCAGGCAATGGCCGGTCGATCAGCGTCTGGGCCGCGGCGGATGAATGCCGCGGTCGGGGTCTGGGGCGGCATTTGGCTGCAAGCGTGTCGCGCTTGGGCCGCCGATGATCCGATTCCGCATGGAAGTCACGCCCGTGTTTCATTTAAACACGGGCGTGTTTTTTTGTGAAGATACGTTTCTGTAGTTTCTGGTAGTAACACAGGGGCGGGGGCAAATCTCAGGGAAGCGCTTGAAACGCTGTTCGTTTGCGGGCTTGCGACCACAGGATATTAAGTATTACCGATACATTATTTTTTATTTTTCATTCCGAAGCGACATAAACTCGGGCGGGCTTTAATGGCTTGGCCGGTCCAGCGGGCGATCGGGCGCGCCGGGCTGCGTGGCCCGCAGGGTTGCGTGCAAGCCGATGATAGCAATGGTCTTTTTTACGGGTTGTGGCCTTGCCGGCGCGCCCGGCGCCGCGCCGGGCTGATGGCTGGGGGAGAATGCCGCGATTTACGGATTAGCCCCGGAATTGGTGTGCAATCCGTTTGTTTGGCGGCAGTATTGAGATGTTTTAATCAAATAAATAAATTCATATTAATGTCTCAGGTTGATCGATTGGACACGTTTAGCCATCGTCTGCGCAACGCAAGAATGCTTCAGGGATGGACACAAAAGGACTTGGCAGTCGCTAGCAACCTGTCGCAAAGCGCCATCGGCAACTACGAAAGCGGCCAGCGCCTGCAGCCTTCCAGCGACGCGCTCATCAAGCTGACCCGGGCGCTGCGAGTCAATCCCCTGTGGCTCAGCACCGGTGAAGGGCCGATGGTCAGCCCGGCGTATGACGAGCCTTCGCCCAGCCTGGGCCAACGCCCCGAGCAGCCTCCCTGGCCGTTCGAAACCGTCTCGTACGCCACCTATGCCCGCTTGAGCCTGCAGGAAAAGCGCCAGATCGAACAGGTGCTGGCGGCCTACATCAAGGCGCGCGGCGAATAGTTCCCACGCCGCGCCCACGCGGCGTGGCGGCCAGCCTGCGCACGGGCTGCACGAGACCCGACGGGCGGGGAGCGTTGGCGGGTTGCTCGCCTTCGCCTGGGGCCGCGGTGGCGCCGGCCTCGGTTCCCCGGTTACGCAGGCGCCGGCGCAAGCGCTCGACCGGGTCTGCCACCAGGGTATTGAGCAGCGCGGCAAAGCCGATGCAACCCGCCACGACCAGCACCATGAACATCACCGGCTGGCGCGCCTGCGCGCCCTCCAGCAGCCAGCCGAAGAACAGGATGACCAGCGCGTGGCAGATATAGATCGGGTAACTGAGCTCGCCGATGGCCTTGTCCAGCCGATATCGGGACTGGAACAGGAAGGCCAGCGGCAGCAGCGCAGCGAACAGCACCACCGCCATCGCGTCGCGCACGGTGTGCGGCAGGCCGATGGAAAAATGGGCCAGCGCGTAAAGCAGCAGCAGTGCGCTGCCGGCTTCAGGCAGCCGCGGAAAACGGCGCGTCCACGCCTGCCAGCGCGGCAGCAGCACCTGGTGCGACAGCGACCCCACCAGGAATAGCGCCAGTTCGGTCGGGAAAAAGCGGTAGGTCCAGGGATCGGCCAGACCGATGCCGGTGGCGACCAGCACCGCCCGCAACGCCAGGGATGCGACCAGCAGCGCCAGCAGGCGACGCGGCGAATGCAGGACGAACGGGGCGATCAGGTAGAAGCTCATTTCCACGCCCAGCGTCCAGGCCTGCGGCACCAGCAGGCCCTGGTAGAGCGGGACCTCGCTGTGAGCGAAGCTTCCCGTGAACGCCAGGGCGCCCTGCTCGATGCCGAAGAACATCAACCAGTCCTGCCCCAGGATCAGCAGGTTCGACACGCCCAGGAACAGTTCCGCGGCAAAGGGCAGAGCGTCGTAGAAGCGCCAGAACGCGCCGCCGTCCGCCGCATGCGCCAGCAGGGTCAGCGCCGCCACCGCCAGGTACACCGGATACAGGCGCAACGCCCGGTTGGCATAGAACCGGCCGACCGACCCCTGGTAGTGGTCCGTGGCGGTCAGCACGTAGGAAATCAGGAAGCCGGAAATCACATAGAAGAGCTGCACCGCCAGCCGGCCGCCCACCAGCCAGTCGGTCGTGCCGCCACCCAGGTGGTCCAGTACAACGGACAGCGCCAGCAAGGTTCTCAAGAAGCCCATCGCCGTGTCTCCGGTCGTCATTGTTGTGTGCTGCGCGGCTCCGCCGCGGGCGGGGAGCCGGACGCGTGCGGGGTGTCAACCGATTCTGCGCGTGGCGGCACGCCGCCGCCATGCGGCGTACGATGCAGACCCCCCCTGCGCAGGGAGGACGGTGCGTGCCGCTTTCGGATTCGGCTGTCAGGCGGAGGCCCGGGACGCGCCGACCGCGTGGCGGTTACAGTTGGGGTATGTCCATTCAGGAGTGCTGTTCCATGTCTTCCTTCCTGTCTTCGCATTGCCGCCTGTTGGGCGTGGGGTTGCTGGCCGTGGCGCTGGCGGGCTGCGCCGGTTCCACGGGGGGCGCACGCGCCCAGGGTGCGGCGGCCGCCAATGCGGCCACCAGCGCCGATTCGCTGGCCCAGACCAGTTGGGAACTGGTGCGCTGGACGCAGTCCTCCGGCGGGCTGCGCAACATTCCGCATGGCGACAACGGTGAACCGATACGGCTGACGTTCCTGGCGCAGGGCAAGGAATACCGCACGGGCGGCTTTTCGGGTTGCAACCGCTACATGGGCAGCTACAAGCTCGAATCCGGCAAGCTCTTCATCCAGGCCAATGCCGCCACCCGCATGGCCTGCGTGCCGGCCGAGCGCGCCGCCCTTGAAAACGACTACCTGCGCAGCCTGGGCGCGATCGATACCTTCACGCTGGACAGCGGCGGCGCCCCGCGCCACCTGACCTTCAATCTGCGTGGCGGCGACGTGCTGGAGTTCGAACGCCGTGAGGATCCGCCCACGCCCTGAGGCCCGCCGGGCCAGGTGTTTCAGTCTGTTTTGCGCCGGCAGGCGCAGGCCCGGCGCGCGCCTACAATGGGCGCTGCCCGGGGCGCCCGGCCGTGCCGCCGCGGCGCCGTGCCGAGTGTTGCCGGCGCTGAACCAGCCCTAGTTTCTTGCGGGAGAATCCCATGTCCTTGTCCTCATCCTTGCGCTGGCTCGCGCCCTGCGTGCTCAGTCTCGGCCTGGCGGCCTGCGCGTCGCCGCCGCGCACCGCGGATGGGCGGGATCCCCGCTTCCAGCCGGCCGCGGCCTCGGATGTGCTGGCGCAGACCAGCTGGGACCTGGCCCGTTGGACCCGCCCGGGCGGCGCGCTGCGCGAGATTCCGCATCCATCATCCCATTCGCGCCCGCTCACCATCAGCTTCATCCATGACCAGGGCGCCACGCGCGCCAGCGGTTTTGCCGGCTGCAATTCGTACAACGCGCCCTATACCGTGGCCAATGGCCAACTGATCATCACGTCCAACCCCGTGGCAACGATGATGGCCTGCGCGCCCGTGAACATGCAGCTCGAACAGGAATTCCTGGCCGGTCTGACGCGCATCACGGCCACCTCGTTCGACAACACCAGCAATCCCCAGCGCATGACCTGGGCGCTCAGCAACGGCGACACGCTGGATTTCGGCCGCCGCATCGATCCCGTCGCCGGCGGCCAGGTGGGGCCCACCAAGCTGGTCTACGTCAACGCCGAACGCGTGCCCTGCAATGCCGGCGCCGGCCGCACCACCTGCTACCAGGTGCGTGACAGCGCGTCGCAGCCCTGGCAGCTCTGGTATGGCGACATCACCGGCTTCAACTTCCAGCCCGGCATCCGCTACCGCCTGCGCGTGGTCGAAATCAAGGACCCCAATCCGCCCGCCGATACCTCCGGCTTGCGCTGGGTGCTCGACGCGGTGATCGAACAGGAAATCGTCAGGCGCTGACGTACCGGTTTGACCTGCGGCAAGCGGGCAGGGCGGGGCAGCGATTACTATTACGGCCTTCTTTGCCCAATCGCCCCGCTTTGCCATGTCTTCCGTCGTCAATATTGCCGCTTACAAATTCGTCTCGCTGGATGCCCTGCCCGAGCTGCGTGCCCGGCTGCTGGCCCAGGCGGGCGAGGCCGCCCTGAAGGGCACCGTGCTGCTGGCCGAAGAGGGCATCAACCTGTTCCTGGCCGGGTCGGCCGACGGCATCGACGCGTTCCTGCGGGCCTTGCGGGCCGACGCGCGCTTTGCCGACCTGGAAGTGAAGTTCAGCCATAGCGCGCAGGTGCCATTCCGCAAGCTGCTGGTCAAGATCAAGCGCGAGATCATCCGCATGGATCACCCCACGATCCGGCCCGAGGCCGGCCGTGCCCCGGGCGTGGATGCGCACACCCTGGCCCGCTGGCTGGCGCAGGGCGCCGACGACGACGGCCGCCCCGTGGTCATGCTGGACACCCGCAACGCGTTCGAGGTCGACGAAGGCACCTTCAAGAACGCCATCGACTGGCGCATCGACCGCTTCACGCAGTTTCCCGCCGCCGTGCAGGCGCACCGCGCCGAACTCGAAGGCAAGACGGTGGTCAGCTTCTGCACCGGCGGCATCCGCTGCGAAAAAGCCGCCATCTACATGAACGAGGCTGGCATTCCCAACGTCTACCAGCTCGACGGCGGCATTCTCAAGTACTTCGAGGAAACCGGCGGCCCGGGCTTTGACGGCAAGTGCTTCGTGTTCGACGAACGCATCTCGCTGGACCCGGCGCTGGCCCCCAGCAAGGACTGACGGCGGCACCGAGACCCACGTGCCCCAAAGCAACAAGCCCGCC